>JBGPMX010000088.1:0-11038 GCA_041487215.1 Planctomycetia bacterium
CATACCATGACGAAAGCCATGAGCGTGCCGATGTTCACCATCTGCTCGAGCTCGCCGATCGGCGTGAGTGCCGCGGCCAGGCAGACGAGCACGCCGGTGAGAAGGGTCGATCGGTGCGGAGTGCGGAAACGCGGGTGGATGGCGCCGAAGATGCTAGGCGGCAGCAGGCCGTCGCGCGCCATCGCCAGGAAGACGCGCGCCTGGCTCAGGAAGGTGACGAGCAGGACGCTGGTAAGCCCGGCGATGGCGCCGGTCGAGATCAGCGCGCTGGCGAAACGCAGGTAGCCGCTCGACTGCTGGTGTGCGAGATCGAGGAACGCCGCCGCCACGGCCGCCTTCTCATCGATCTGCGGGTACGGCACCATGCCGGTAATCACCGCCGACACGGCAATGTACAGCACCGTGCAGATGCTCAGCGAGGCCAGGATGCCGATTGGCAGGTCGCGCTGCGGGTGGATCGCCTCCTCGGCGTGCGTCGAGATCGAGTCGAACCCGATGAAAGCGAAGAAAACGATCGCCGCGCCCAGCATCACCCCCGAGAAGCCGTAGGGGGTGAACGGCGTCCGCGAGGCCTCGTCGATCGGCACCAGCCAGCGGTTCAGGCCGACCAGGCCCAACATCCCCCACTTCTCGGTCGGGTTCCCTTGCGAGATCCGCTGCGTCACCGGAATGCCAAACCAGTTCTCGTTCCGCACGTACCGGATGCCCACCGCGATCACGAAAAGGACGACGGCGACCTTGATCATGACCAGCACGTTGTTCGCCATGGCGCTCTCGCGGATGCCGACCACGAGCACGACGGTGACCAGCGCCATGATCGCCACGGCGGGCAGGTTGAAGATCCCGTACGCCGTGCTGCCGTCGGCGAGCGTCACCGTGCTGAACGGGTCGGTGAGCAGCCGGGGGGGGAACTGCGCGTGGAAGACGGATTGCAGGAATTTGTCGAAGTAGCCCGACCATCCGGAGGCGACGGTGGCGCAGCCCATCGCATACTCGAGCACCAGGTCCCAGCCGATGATCCACGCAAAGATCTCGCCCAGCGTCGTGTAGGTGTAGGTGTAGGCGCTGCCGGCCACGGGAACCATCGCCGCCAGCTCGGCGTAGCAGAGCGCGGCCATCAGGCAGCCCAGCCCGGCGACCAGGTAGGAAAGCACGACGCCGGGTCCGGCGTCCTGGGCGGCCGCGCGCCCGGTCATGACGAAGATGCCTGCCCCGATGATCGCCCCGACGCCGAGCGACGTGAGCGAAATCGGGCCCAGTGCGCGGCGCAGCCGGTTCTCCCCCTCCATCTCCTTGAGCAGGACCTCGAGCGACTTCCGCGCGAACAGTTGGTTGCGTGCCATGCCTACTCTTTCTCGTAACTGGAAAGCCTGACGTACGCCCGGTCGGCAGCCTACGTTCTTCTGCGGACTACTTAGAACCGGCGCAGGAACTCCACGGCCTGGGCGACCGCCGCGGCCGGGGCCGTGCTCTGCCGGACATCCACGGTCAACCAGCCTCGGTAGCCGACCTCCTCGAGAGCGCCGAGATACTCCGGCCAGTCCAGGTCTCCCTGGCCGAGCGGCACCTCGCGGCCCAGTTCGCCGCCCGCCTCGACGACCGCGTCGCGCGCGTGGCTGTACACGATCCGATCCCCCAGCTCGCGCACCGCGCGCAGCGGGTCGTACCCTTTCACGAGCAGGTTGGCGGGGTCGAGGCACGCGCGGATCCCGGTGCCGCTCAGGGCATCGATGAACTCGCGCAGCGTCGCGCCGGATTCGGTCCCGGTCTCGACGGCGAACACCGCGCCGACCCGCTCCGCGTGCCGGCCGATTTCGCTCATGGACTCGGCCAGCAGCCGGCGCGCCGGGTGCTCGGCGTCCGCGGGTACCCGGCCGATCGGGCCGGTGACGATCGGGGCCCGCAGATCAAAGCTGAGCGCCAGCACTTTTTGCAGGGCGGCGATCCGCGCCTCGAGCCCCTCGGCGGCCGCGAAACCGTACCGCGTGGGAAATCCGAGCGCCGAGAGCGTCAGGCCGCTCGATGCGAAGATCCGCCTCAGGTCGCGCCGCCCGGTGGCGGTCAGGTTCTCCGGGGCCAGCTCGCCGACCGCGGCGACTTGCACGCCCGCCACGCCGAGTTCCGAGGCGCGGCGCGCGGCCTGGCGGACCGGGAGACGCAGGCAATCAAGATGAACGCCGATCTTGAGGCGAGCCATGAAAAGGACGGGCGCGGTCAGCCCGCGCGACATCTCACTTCGCGGGCCGTGGCGCGCGCGATCGCTCGACCCAGTACTGTGCCGCCACACCGACCAGGCCCAGCAAGACCAGGGCCGCCGAAAGCAGCGCCGGCCGGTCCGCCGCGACCGCCATAGCGTCCGGGTTGCCCTGCCGCGCGGCAAACGCCAGGCCGCCCACGAGCAGCAGAAAGGCCCCCGTGAAGCTTGTGCAAAGGATCACCAGCATCCGGTAACAGACCAGGCTCATCAGGCCGCCGGCCAGGAACGCCACCACGCGGATCCAACCACGCGTCGCCTCGTCCGTGTGCGACCCCACCGTCTCCCCCGCCACAAGGCTCGCCAGCCCCCCGACAGCGATGAAAACACCGATGCGCAGCAGCGCCAGCGCCAGCCCGGCGGCCGAAAGGCTCAAGAGCCCGGCGGCCAGCGCGGGATAAAGACCGAACGACGGGCCGTGCACCAGGCCGTACACGCCCCCCACGAGCGTGGACACGGCGACGAACAGGGCGCGATGGATGCGCCAGCCGAGCACCCAGAAGAGCGGCCCGAGCCCGGCAGCCAGCACGAGCACCAGCGATGGCAACTCGCTCGCCTGTTCGACCCATTCGGATCTGACGATTTCCATCCCGCCGGCCATCCCTGTCCGGGGCGCTCGGGCGCATCCAGCTCGCGAGCCGCCGGCGTTTCTTGCCCGCGGTCGATCGGCGGGAATCAAGCCCCGCCGCTCGCTTGCGTCCCTGCGTTGTCGAATCGCGATACCTTATCTGCTTGGGGAATTCATGTCAATCTGGCGAACCGCAACGGGTTAGGACGACGGAAGCGTGGAGCGTACGCCTTCGTCCGTCTTTCCAATTCCCCACATGGCAGTCACCCTATCCCTCTCCCCTCACTCGCTACCAGGATCCATGAGTGGAGCAGCGCGTGGGGCGAGGGGACCGAAGGCTGCGCGCGCGAGGCAGGAGTGAGGAATCCAGAGTTAGTCGCGCTGTCATCCTGAGCCAGCGAGGAACGAGCAGCGAAGGATCTCTTCGTCGCCCCTTCGGTTTCTTCTTCTCTGCGTTTCTCTGCGGCCTCTGCGGTTTGGTTTGCTTCTCTCGCTGCTTGCTCTTTCTGGCTCATGCGGGCGGGGGGGCGTGCGTGCCGGCCGCGTGCTGGGCGATGTTCGCCGCCGCCTCGCCGGCACTCTCCTCGACGGGCAGCACACGGTCGACGTGCGTGATGCGCAGGATGTCCCGGATGGGCGGTCGGGCGCCGGCCAGCACGAGGCACCCGCTCCGCTTGCGAAACTCGGCCTGCTGCTTGACGAGCAGCCCGAGCACCAGCGGCTTGCAGTGCTGGATCCGGCTCATGTCGAGCACGACCAGGGGCGGCCGGACGCTTTCGAGCAGCCCGCTCAGCGTGCGCGTGAGGCGTGCGAGCGCGGCCGCGTCCGCTGTGTCGAGATCGGAGTCGAGGCAGACGACCGTCGCGGCGCCGATTGTCTGGATCTCGAGCGCGTCAGATGGCATGGGCCTACTCGGGTCATGGTCTCCCGCGGGACGCGGTATATCGTAGCTCGTCCACCGCGCCTTGAATACTGGCATTCGCCGCGCGGCTCGCGAGAGGGCGTCGTCGCCGCCCGCCGCGAAAAGTACGCGTTGTGCCTTGGGATCTGGTGTTGGAGAAAGTATAGTGAAACTCGCTGGCGCCCCGATGGGGCCGCAGTCATTATCCGTTCTATAGTCAGGGTCTCAGGCTATGCAGGTCAACCTGATCGTGCTGGAAGGGAAGCACCGCGGGGAAAAAATTATCCTACCACCTACGCAGTTTGTGCTCGGGCGCGACGGCAGCTGTCACCTCCGGCCGGTAAGCAAGGACGTCAGCAAGTTCCACTGCGCCATCGCGCGGCTTGGCAATCGCATCTTTCTCCGGGACCTGAAGAGCACGAACGGCACGTTCCTCAACGAGCAGCGCGTGAAGGGGACGGTGCGCGTCGGGGACGGCGACATGCTGCAGGTCGGCCCCCTGCGCTTCTTGTTCCAGGTGATCCAGCACGCGCATGCCCGCCCGCCGGGCGAGAGCGACGAGCTGGGCTGGCTGCTGCGCGCCCCGGACGAACGCGAGAAGAAGGTGCTCGACGCTTCCTCGGACACGACCATCCTGCGCGGGCCGGCCGCGCCGGCCGAAGAGGCCCCCAAGCGGGTGCCCCCCGCAGGCGCCGGGACTGAGGACGCGACGGCCGTCGCCGGGCGTTTCCTGCGCGAGTACCTCGAGACGCGGCACCCGCCCAAGAAGAGGAAGAAGTGACCCGGCGTCGTCCCGCGGGTGCGGCGGGGCGACACGCCCCTACCGGGGAGTAGATTCCGCAAGCGGTTCGGATATCATGGGATCGGCCGAGCGATTTCATTCGTTTTCTTGCCGTTCTTCTTTGCCCTTCGTGCCGGAGAGAAACTCGTGCGGATCCTCGTCGGATGGGACGACCCTTCGGAAGCGGAACTGATCTCGCTGTACCTCAACGTGGACCAGAACGAGGCGAAGGTCACAGCCGATGTCGGCGAGTACCTGCGGGCCGCCGAGGAGGGCCACTGGGATGTGGTGCTCGTGACGCTCGCGTTCCCCAGCGCCGAAGAGAGTTATGCGCTGTTCGAAAAGGCCCGCGCCCTGCTGCCCGATGTCCCGTTCATCGGCGCATCCCGCCCCGCCGAGGTCTACAGCCTGGCGCGGTTCGTCGCCACGGGGCTCCAGTCGCACCTGATGCGCGACGCCGCCGGGGACTTCATGTTCCTGCTCTTCCCCACGATTCAGAATGCCTACGAGACGGTCACGGCGGAACGCAACCGCAAACTCGCCGACCGCCTGCGCCAGGAGATCGATTCGGTGCGGCGGCTCCAGGAATCGGTCATCCCGCGGAATATCCGCCCGCCGGAAGGCTACGAGGTGGCGGCACGGTACGAGCCGTCCCAGATCCAGGTACTGGGCAGCCGACCGGTCGTCATGGCCGGTGGGGACTACTACGACGTCTTCTCGATGAAGGAGAACGAGCTCATCCTGCTGGTCGGCGACGCGTCCGGGCACGGCATGAAGGCGTGCATGTCCATCATGACCATGCACACGCTGATCCGCATGATCCGCGAGAACCAGTACCACAACACCGCCGAGTTCGTGGCGCAGGTGAACCGCCGGCTCTGCGAGCACAACATCATCCAGGACGAGGGAGGGTTCATCACGCTGCTCTACTGCGCGCTGGACACCCAGAGCCACGTGCTGGAATGGACGTCGGCCGGGCACCAGGTGCCGCTGCTCCAGGACCTCGAGACCGGTGAAATCACGCCGATGGGGACGGACGAGGACGGCGGCCTGCCGCTCGGCATCTCGTCGGAGATTCCCTACGACGTCAAGCGCGGGGAGATTCCGCAGCGCTCGCGCGTCCTGCTCTACACGGACGGACTGATGGAGGCGTTCGCCGAAAACGGCGGGCAGCACCAGGAGTTCGGGCTGGACGGGATCACCGGCACGCTCCGCGCCGCGAAGGACCTGCCGATCGAGCAGGCGCTCGAAACCCTGTTCGTCGCCTCGCACCAGTTCACCGGCGGCGCCGGCCGGCACGACGACACATCCGTGGTGCTGCTGGAACGCAAGTAGTTCTCCTCACTCCTCGATGGACAGCTTGAAACTTTGTCATCCTGAGCGAAGCGAGCTACGCCCGCACCTTTGTCATCCTGAGCGGAGCGAGGTACGAGCGCAGCGAAGGATCTGGGTACGAGTCACGGAGATCCTTCGCAAAGCCTCAGGATGACAACCCCAGCGAAGGGCGGACCGGACTACGGTGGCGCGCCGGCTCTCCGAAGACTTCGGAAGTCTCGGTATCCATCCGGGCGCGCCAACTTTGTCATCCTGAGCGCAGCGAGGTACGAGCGCAGCGAAGGATCTCGGTGGCAGGCGGAACGGCGCGGTGGCACGTTCAGGGGACAAGGCGGCAAGCCGGCTCAGCCCGAATCCGCGTTTTTTTCATTGCCGAGCGGCTGTGCAGCGACTACTATTCCGGTTGGTCCGACCCGTTATCTGTTCTTTTAATTCCGTCCAGGGGCCGCCTACGCGCGGTCCGGTAGAATTGTGGAGGCGCTGACCATGTCCAGGCCGCACACGGAACGACGAGGTTTCACGCTCATCGAGCTGTTGGTCGTGATCGCTATCATCGCCATATTGATTGCGCTGCTGCTGCCGGCCGTTCAGATGGCCCGTGAGGCGGCACGCCGATCGGAGTGCAAGAACAATTTGAAGCAGATTGGGCTGGCGCTGCAGAACTACCACGACGTCCACCGGATGTTCCCGGGCTGGGTCGGCCGCTGGTTCTCCGGCAACGCCGGCAGCGGTGCCAACAACTACTGCCACGGCGGTTACTCGTGGCACACGTCGATCCTGCCGTTCCTCGAACAGCGCCAGGTCTACAACACGATCAACTTCAGCTTCCGCCCCAACAGCCCGGGCAACTGCGGCGCGGGGAACGGCAACTCGCCTCCGGGTATCAACACCACCGCCCTGAATTCCCGTATTTCGACCTTCCTCTGCCCGTCCGACGGCGGCGGATCGAACCGCGGCGGCAAGAATAACTACGGAGTGAACGGTGGGATCTGGCCGGTTGCGGCGGCGTCCCCATGGACCACCATTTTCGCGCGGGATTCCGGGCTCGGCAGCCCATTCAACCGCTTCGGACGCCGGATCAGCGATATCACCGACGGCACCGCAAACACCGCAGCGTTCTCCGAACGGGTGATGGGGACCAACCAGTCCGGCATCCGGGACACGCTCAACTCCGTCCGGCAAAATGTGCCGTTCAGCGGCACACTGGACCGGGTTGGCCTCGAGTCCTTCCAGCAGGCCTGCCAGTCAGGGCAGGGAACCGACTTCCCGGCATACCAGGACAACATGGGCACCACGTGGATCTACCACCGGCTGCGTCAGGGCAACTCGCTCTACCTGCACGGCCTGCCGCCGAATAGCCCGGCGTGCATGGCGACCGGAGCCCGTGCCCAGAGGGGCATTTTCGCGCCGACGTCACGCCACCCCGGCGGCGTGAACGTCCTGATGTGCGATGGCACGGTGCGGTTCGTGTCGTCCAACGTCGATCTCAAGGCCTGGATGGCGGCCGGCACGGTGGCCAACCAGGAATCGGCATCGGCCGGCGACTTGTAAAAGACCAAGATCGCCTCGGCTTGGGTGAGAGTAATCCGCCGCGCAAAAACACAGCTCCTGTCCCCCGCGTTCAAACGGGGGAACAGGAGTTGTTTTGTTTCGGGCTACAGCCCGCCCGGTTCTGAGGCGGCGCACGCGTCAGCCGGACGAATCAAAAAATGTAGGGTGGGCTCCGCCCACCAGCAGACCTGCCGGTGCTGGGCGAAGCCCACCCTACATGCTTTTCGCCCTCGCCCTGGGCTGATGAAAAGATCCGTACGGTTTTTGTCCTCATTTTGTGACGCTGATACCCCCCTTGTCCCCCCCTTAGCAAGGGGGGGACGGGGGGGTATCCGCTGCCCCGGACGCAAACGTTTCGTTCGGATCGGTCATTGCCATCCAGTGCGTAGATCCGCTGGAACGTGTGTGTTTTTAATCAGCCCACCGGCGCCCTCTCCCTTGTGGCATCCACTCCCGGGGTTGAGGGGCGAAGGCGGTGGGCTAGGGCGTGCCGCCGCCGCCCGCGGCCGGATCACTCCCGCCCGCCCCGCCGCCCTGTCCCTGGTCCGTGCCCTGTCCCGGCATCCCTTCCGCGCCCGCCCCGCCGCGGCCGGCCTTGCTGTCCGACGATGTGTCCGCTGCCGGGTCCGAGTCTTTCGTCAGGTTCGGCTTCTCCTTGCCGCCGCAGCCGGTCATCAGCCCCGCGGTAAGGACCAAGCCCACACCCCACATCCGCACGAATCTGCTCATGGCACCGCATCCTTTCTCGAATCGCTTTGCACCGAGGCCCCCGACACGGGAGCACTCACGGGTTCGCGCACGACTACCGTTTGATCAGCCGGAATCCGCCGAAGCGTCTGCATTGTACCGCTGGGCCATCGGATTGCTAGCTGCTCAACCGTTTCGTTGCTACCGAGCCCGAGAAGCGGGCGGCGGTCGTGCGCCGACAGGTAGCTGCGGCCCCCCATCACCTGGAGCACCCAGCGTCTGCCCGCCGCGACCGCGGTGATCTGTGCACCCACGGCGTTGCGATTGCTGCGCACGCCGACGAGCTCGACACGGAGCCAGTGATTTTCGCTCGGCGTCTCGTTGTGAAGCAGCGCGGCCGATTCGCCGTTGTGGTTGATCGCAATGTCCATGCGGCCGTCGTTGTCGTAGTCTGCCAGCGCCGCGGCACGCCCCACATGCCGCTCGGCAAAGTAGGGCGCCGGCAGCGGATCCAGCAGTTCCTCGAAGCGACCCTTGCCGTTCCCGCGAAACAGCTGGGCGCGCTGCTTGTAGGGCTCGGCAAAGCCGTGTGCCTCGGGATTCCGATCCACGTGCCCGTTGGCCACGAAAAGATCCACATCCCCGTCGTTGTCCAGATCCAAGAAACCGCAGCCGAAACCGAGCCGCAGCATGCTCGGGCGCGCGAGTCCGGATCGGCCGGAGAAGTCGCGAAATCGGCAGCCGCCGTCGTTGTGGTAGAGGCTGTTGGGCTCGTAAAAGAAATTGGTTACGAACAGGTCGGGTCGTCCGTCGCAGTCGACATCCGCCGCGTCCACACCCATCCCTGCCAGTGCCTTGCCGTCGCCGCTCAGCGCGCAACCGCTCAGCAAGCCCTGCTCCTGAAACCGTGCGTGACCGAGATTGCGGTAGAGCAGATTCGGCGACAGATCATTGGCCACGTACACGTCGGGTAGGCCGTCGTCGTCCAGGTCGGCGATGAGCACTCCCAGGCCGCGGCCCGTCTCCGGGCGAAAGCCCCAGGCTTCGCTGACGTCCAGAAAAGTCCCGTCCCCGCGGTTCTGGAACACGATGTCCGGCTGCGCCGGGAACTTCGAGGGAGCACACAGCGTGCGTATGCCCCGCGCCGGGTCGCCGCAGAACGGATACTTGTCCAGCGGCATTTCCAGGTAGTTGCACACGTACAAGTCGAGGTTGCCGTCCCCGTCCAGATCCCCAAACGCGGCGCTCGTCCCCCAGTACGAGCAGCCAACGCCGGCCGGCACCGCCACTTCGCCGAACGTGCCATCGCCGTGGTTGTGGTACAGGCGATTGCGTCCCAGGTAGTACGTCACGTAGAGGTCATCAAACCCGTCGTTGTCGATGTCCCCCACGGCGCATCCCTGGCCGAATCCCGTAGCGGCATCCCAGACGAAATCGGTCACCTGCTCGAAGCGTTCGCCGTTCCGGTTGCGGTAGCACTCGCTGCGCGGCGGCACCTCCGGAACGCGGCGCGCCCCCGGCATGGGGGCCGAGTTGATCAGAACAAGGTCGAGATAGCCGTCCCCGTCCAGATCGATCCACGCCGCTCCGCTGCCGATCGTCTCGCTGATGTACTGCTTGTCAGTCACTGGATCGAAGTGGTCGAACTTGATGCCGAGCTGCCGCGCCACTTCGGTGAACCGCACGGGCGGACCGGCGGCGATCAGAACAAAGTCCACTGCGCAAGCGAGCAGGAGCACCAGGCATCGGCGCCGCCTGTGCGCTGAAGCGGATCGATTCTGACGCAGCGGCGGAGACGGGCGTGAAGTAGGTTGCGACATCAGCATCTTCCAGCCTGAAAGGCTGTGATTCTCCAGCCCAGGGCAACGCCCTGGGTACGCAAGCCCGCAAAGCACGTAGCCCTGAAAGGGCGCCACAAATTCCAGCGTGCCGCTCAGTGGGTCGTGGCAGCGGCAGCGCTTTTCTGAGCCGCGCGCAAGCCTTCGGCCGCGCGGCGGTTCGTCGGGTCGCGTGCCAGCACGGCGGCGAAGTAGCGTGCCGACTCCGTCGCCTCGCCGAGTTCAGAGCACAGCGCGCCGGCCGCCAATAGGGTTTCCGTGTCGTGTGGGATCTCCACCAGGCGCTCTTGCAGCTGACGCAGCCGGGTGCGCAAGCCGTCGATGCGACGCGCGGCTTGCATTTGCTCGGCGGCTTCGTCATGCCGACCCGCACGGTCGAGCGCCAGGGCCAGCGCGTACCGCGCCGATTCGGAGTTGGGACGGAGCGCGATCGCGCGCTCCAGCGCTTCGACTGCTTTCCCGGTGTTGTTCTCCTCGAACTCGATCCTGCCCAGCTGCTCGAGCACGGCCGGCGTTTCCGGAGCCGCTTGCGCGTAGGCGGAGAGGACCGAGCGCGCGCGCGATGCGTTGCCGTCTTCCAGATAGCAGCGTGCCAGGAGCACCACAACGTCGGGATGCAAGGGGTTTCGCTCGTACGACTCCTCAAGTAGCGCCGCCGCCTCGGCAAGCGCCCCCTGCTCGTAAAGAGCCTGGGCCAGCTTCAGCCGTGGTTCGAGATCGCCGTGTCCGAGCTCCAGAGCGTGTCGGTAGTGGTTGGCGGCCCTCGCGTAATCCTTCACGGAAAACCAGATGTCGCCGGCCATGAGATGCGGGCGCGGATCGTCCGGGGCGGCGGCGGTCCAACGCTCGAGGTCCGCGAGCGCTCGCGATGGATCGCCGGCCCCGAGGTGCAGCTCGGCGAGCGCGCCCAGCGATTCCACCCGGCCGCTCGACACCAGGAGCGGCTCGGCCTGCCCCGGCCGATCCAGCGCCATCAGCGCCAGACCGGCTTCGAGCGGCCAGTCGCCCGTTGGGTCGTTGGGAATGTCGCCTTCGGAACCGAGCACTTCCAGGGACTTTTCGGGATGGCCGAGCAGCCGGTAGGCGTGGGCGGCCAGCACGCGCACGGCGGTGGGAGTGCTCC
>JBGPMX010000089.1:0-11018 GCA_041487215.1 Planctomycetia bacterium
CCAGCGACACGAGCTGTTGGTAGAGCGCCGTGTCGGGACTCTCCGCCGCCGCCGGCGGTGCGGCGGCCGTAAGCAGCTTCTGTACATCCGCGGCGAGCCTCTCCTTCTCCGCCGCACCCTGCGCCGCTTGCCATTTCGCCAATAACGACCCGGCGGGAATGACCGGGCCAATCTCGCTCGTCCCGTTGTCCGGCTCCGTGTAGAAGTGCCAGACCCCCTCGTTGCCGAAGCGATCGGCGTGCGGGTTCCCTGCCAGCACATCGCTCGACACATCGTCCGCCAGGTTCCACGCTCGCCCTGCATCGCCGTCCGTCGTGAGCTTGAGCTCGAGCGCGGTCAGGTCGCAGGCGTGGTTTCCGTCACGCGGGCCGATCAGCAGCGACACCAGGTCGCCGGGCTGCACGGCAAGGTGCTCGATCGGCGCCGGCTTCCCTTCGGTATTGCCTTGCGCCGTGCCGCTGGCCAGCCGCTGGCGGGTGGCGCCGCGGCGCAGTTCGAGCGACCAGGTCACGCCGTTGCCGCACTCCGGGTGCGCGTGCGTCACCTTCGCTTCCACGCGCATCGTCGCGGACACGGGGCTGCGCCAGCCGACCGCCGCACGCCGCGTCGGCGACGGATGCACGGCGACGCTGTGCGGTTTCATGTTGCCGGGAATGCGCACGTGCTGATCGGACGAATTGGCTACCAGGAGCGGTGTCTCGTGGCTGCCCCAGCCCTGGATGAAGTCGTAGCCGGAGGCGCTCGGGATCTTGTTCGTGAAGTAGCCTTCGATCTGGATCGGCCCGCCCGTGCCGATGCCCAGGTAATCGAGCCAGGCGGCGAGCGCGTCTGCTTCCACGCCGTGTTTCCGCGCCAGCTCGGCCGGGTCCACCTTTCCCTGCTCCGCCGCGGCTTGATCGGCCGCGCGCAGGTACTTGGCGGCGCTGGCGAACAGGCGCGCGCGGCACGCCGCCAGGTCGCCGCTCACGCCGCGCAGGTCCCGGAGCAGCAAGTCCGGCCGGCCCGGCGCAGCCAGCCGCGGCCGCTGCCAGATCACGACGTCGTGTTCGTTGCCATCGCCCGCGTCGCCGGCCGCGAGATAGAGCGTGACCGCGGCGCCGCCCGGCGCGGCGGGAATCTTGAAACGCAGCTCCTGTTGCGCGACGAGAGGGTTTACCGGCTCGAGCCACGCCTTCGGCCCGCCGACCTTGCCGATGTGGCCGACCGTGCCGAATTTCCAGAGTGCCTGCTGCCACGCCGCGATGTCCGCGACGAGCGCGGCCGCGTCGGCGGGCTGCGCCGCGCGCCAGCGCGCACGCACGCGGTCGAGAAGCAGCGACGGCGAGGGATCGGTCAGGCTCTTCCAGAGCGTGCCGAGATATCGGGCGTTCAGCCCCCGTTCGCGTGCCACGGCCTCGATCGTCTTGCCGCCTGTCGCGAGCGCCTCGCGCTCGGCCAGCGTCGCCACCAGGTACTTCTCGAGCGGCAGGCGTCCCCCCTCGTTCGTGTCCCAGACCAGGCCCTGCAGCTTGACCTGGGTGCTCCCGGTGGCCTCGGTGAACGAGCGATAAAAGTCGCGAATCCGCGCCAGCAGTTCATCAGTCCGGTCGCGCCGCGTCGTATGCGGTGAGAAGCGAAAGCCGTCGCGCAGGAGCACCGCGTGGCTGGCGATCTCCTGGGCGGCGTCCAGGTACTTCGTGAGCAGGGACGACGACATCACGAGCGCGTTGCCCGTGTTGGTGAACCCTTCGCCCGCCGCGCCGTCGATCGGGAACTCGCGCGCGGGGTCGAGCCCATCCAGGCCGGTCAGATCGTGCACGGTGTAGGTGTATTCCGCGTTGCTGAGCCGGCGGAGAACGACCGGCCCCGGATCACCGGCCCGCGCCTGGGCCTCCGCGGCGAGGTAGCCGTGCACCCAGTTCTGGAGGCGGGCCCGATCGGCATCCGCCGGCTGGCGCGCCGCCCTGGGCGGCATCTGGCCGCTGTCCAGCATCTCGGCGACCTTCTGCCATGTCCGCAGGTTCTTGCGGGCGTCGGCAAACGTCTCCATCGCGGCGAGGTCGACGTCGGCTTCCGTCCGGTCGGCGGAGTGGCACTTGCGGCAGTATTCCAGCACGAGCGGCCGGGCCTCGGTCCGGTACGCGTTCGCCAGTGCGTCCAGGTCGGGTGCGTCTGACACGGCCGGCTGGGCCGGGGCGCCCAGGCCCGCCAGCGCGCAGCTCAGCAGGCTGATGACAACGGCGGTCCGCACTCGGAATGACCCGACACGCATGCCTCAATCTCCACGTGGTCAAGCAGCTTACTGGTTCAAAACCTGCTGGATCTCGATCTTCACGCCGCCCGGCCCCTCGATGAACGCGAGTTTCACGTTGCCGGCCGCCCTGGGCTCGATAAGGAATCTGGTGCCGCGCGCCCGCAGCTTTTCCGCCAGAGCGTCCAGGTCGGGCACCTTCCAGCCGATGTGGTCAATCGAGCGGTCATGGGTGGGCGCCAGTTCCTCCGCCGTATCGCTGAACACCAGCCACATATCGCCGTAGCGAATGCCGGGCAGGTTGGGTATCCCCTTGAAGAGAGTAACCTTGCCGCCGAAAGTGTCGCTGAACCACTTCGCGGCGGCGTCGCGGTCCCGGACCAGCAGGTGCACGTGGTGGAAACCGAGCAGTTCCTTGTCGCTGATGACCTCGATCTTCGTGCCCCAGGGATCCTCGACAAAGCCGTAATCGAAGTCGCCGCGCTCCGAGTGCCGCGGCGGTGCCACAATCTTGACGCCGGCCTGTTCGAGCTCTTTCATCTTCGCGCGCGCGTCGGGCACGGAGAACCCGATGTGGTCCACCGTGCTGCCCACGCTCCCCTTGAAGCCGGGCGTGCCGTCCTTGAACTTCACGACGGTCTTGCCATAGACCACGGCGTCAAACGGGCCCGCCTTGGTGGGCTCGCTCCCAAAGTGCTTGGAGTACCACTGCGCCGCCGCGGCGGTGTCGCTGGCCGTGAGATGCACGTGATCCCAGTCGGCCGCGCGGACGTGCCGCACCCAGAGGATCGAACCAAAGGCCGCCGCGCAAACAAGTGCCGTTCGATACCGGGGTGTGTTCATCGCGTACTCCTGACAGCGGGGGGGCCGCACGGTGGGTCCTGACCACACCACTATAAGCCGGTCGGCGGGTATTCACCAGATGCGCACCGCCCCGGCCCTCGCAAGAGATCCCCCGGCGCCGAAGTGGCCATGCCCGGCCGAATCGGCTAATTTTGGGAAGGTCATTGTCTTGACCAAGATCCTTCTGGTTCACACTTGAGCGAGCGAATCATGGAGCCTGTTGCCGACACTTTGAACCGACTGTTAGAACTTCCGCCGCCGCAACGTGCCGCTTTGGCCCACGGACTTCTCTTGAGTTTGGAGGACGAGGTGGTCGATGCAGACGCACAAGAGGCGTGGGCCAAAGAAATCGAGGCAAGGTTGGCGGCGGCCGACCGTGGAGAGTTCGCCCCGGGTGACTGGCGTGAGGCGATCGCCTCAGAGTCAAGCGGCGGAGCCGGTGAACAGCGCGGCGATCGGCTCGCCCTCATTTAGATGCATCGGCCGATTCAAACGATCCGCGATCGTCGCCCGCGGGTCGACGCCGAGGACGCGGTAGATGGTCGCCCCCAGATCGGAGGGATAGTACGGCCGGGTGGCCGGGTAGGCGGCGATCTTGTCCGAACTGCCGATCACCTGGCCGCCGCGCACGCCGGCGCCCGCGAACAGGGCAAAGAACACGCCAGCCCAGTGGTCCCGGCCGTCGGGCACATAGCTGGGAGTGCCCAGGTTGCCGCCCAGTTTGGGAGTGCGGCCGAATTCGCCTACCATCACCACCAGCGTCTCATCGAGCATGCCGAGCGATTCCAGATCATCGAAGAGCGCGGCCACCGCTTGGTCCAGTGGAGGCAGGAGGCGGTCTTTCAGCTGTGTGCAATTGCTGTTGTGCGTGTCCCAGTTGTTCATGGTCCCCATGTTGGCCTGGACGATCGGCACGCCGGCCTGAACCAGCCGCCGAGCCAACAACAGCGACTGCCCGAACATGTGCCGCCCGTACTGGTCGCGCACGCGGGGATGCTCACGATCGATGGCAAACGCCTGGCCGATGCGGCTCGCCGTCAGCATGGACAATGCCTGCTCCTGCTGGCTGCTGTACTCCGCCAGGTTCGTCGCCCCCACCAGCATGGAACGCTGCTGGTCTACCTGGGCCATGAGCCGCCGGCGGTTGGCGAGATCGCCGATCGACAGGCCGACCGGCAGGCTAAGGCTCTCCACGCGAAACCCGGGTGTGTTGGGATCCTCCTTCACGTGCCAGGGGTCGTACCGCGCGCCCAGGAAACCGGCGTTCTGGCCGGAGAAGCCATAGCCGTTGTTCAAGTACGTGGGCAACATGACGCCGCTGGGAATGCCGTCCCGGCGCGGCCGCAGGTAGTCCAGTGCCGAGGCATAGCAGGGCCAGTCGTGACGCGACGCCATGTGCGTCGACCCGAGCGGCATCCTGTCGATCCCCGTGAGGACCATGTGCGTGGCGTGCTCGTGGCTCGGCAAACCGTGCGTCATCGAGCGCACGATGGCAAACCGGTTGGCCCGCGCCGCCAGCCGTGGCAGGTGCTCGCAGATTTGCACGCCGACCGCGCGGGTTGCGATCGGCCGAAACGAGCCGCGCACCTCGGCCGGCGCGTCCGGCTTCAAGTCAAACGTATCGATGTGGCTCGGCGCACCGGTTAGGAAGATGAGGATGACGCGATGGGACCGCTTCGCATCGCCGCCGCTCGTGCCTGCCGCACGCGCCTGGTGCGCGAGCAGCGAGGGCAGCCCCAGCCCAAGCAGTCCCGAGTAGCCGACCTGCAAGAGCTCGCGCCGCGTTATACCCACCGTATGCCGATGACCGACACCCCACGGACTCATCCCGGAACCCTCCTCGAGCGACGGATGGTTGGCAGCCCGCGCTTAGACACATCTTACCTCCAGGGCACACGGATCAATGTATATTGTTTAGTGGATTTGACCAAGACCGGGCGATTCACCGCCTGCTCACGAGCACTCGCTGCGGTGAGTTCGGAACATCCAGCAGTTCGTTGCGGGTCATGCCGGTTCTCAAGAAACAGAGCCGAAGCAATGGACTCGTGCACCGTCCACGGGCGAGAATGCATGCGGCCGAATGCTGTGTCGGTTCGAGCGACACCGACCCGGCACCCGCCTGGGAACCGGAGTTGCCGTGCCCCTGAGATCGCCCGCCCCTGTTGCCCTCCTGCTGCTCGTGACGCTGCCCGGGTCAGCGGTCCGTGCCGAGGACGCTGCGCCGCGCGCGCCCGAATCCGAGGCTCGGGCCGTACAGGCCCGGGCCGGTGCCGGCGCGCGGTCGGGCAGCGACGCGTGGTCGCTCCGCCCGGTGCACCGGCCGGATCCGCCTCTGGTGCAAGACGCCAGCTGGTGCCGCAACCCGCTCGACCGCTTCGTACTCGTCGGGCTCGAATCCCGCGGCCTGCGTCCGTCGTCCGAGGCGGATCGCCGCACGCTCATCCGCCGCCTCTCGGTCGACCTTATCGGGCTGCCGCCGAGCGCCGACGAGGTGGCCCGCTTCGTCGCCGACTCGGATGCCGCGGCGTACGAGAAACTGGTGGAACGTCTGCTCGGCTCGCCGCACTACGGTGAACGCTGGGCGCGGCACTGGCTGGACGTCGTGCGGTTCGGCGAGAGCGACGGCTTCGAGCGCAACGCGACACGCCCCAACGCCTGGCCTTACCGGGACTGGGTCATCCGGGCCTTCAACGCGGACATGCCGTACGGCGAGTTCTGCCGCTGGCAGATCGCCGGCGACGTGCTGCGGCCCGGCGACCCGGACGCCGCGCGCGCCACGGGGTTTCTCATTGCCGGGGTGCACAACGCGGTCCTCGGCAATGACATGATGCGCGCCGTGGCGCGGCAGGACGAGCTGGAGGATCTTGTCGCCGCCGTCGGCCAGACGTTTTTGGGTCTGACCGTCAACTGCGCGCGCTGCCACGATCACAAGTTCGACCCGATCACCCAGCGCGATTACTACCGGCTCGCGTCGGCCCTGAGCGGCGTGGAGCACGGCGAGCGCGATCTTCGAATCCCCGCGATCCAGGCGGACCTGGCCCGGCTCGAGCCGGAGATCGCCACGCTCAAAAGGGAGCTCGCCGCCATCGAGGACCCTGTACGCCGGTCCCTCTTGGCCGAGCGGCACGGCGCCGACGTGCCGGTCGCACCTGCCACGCCGCTGGCTGCCTGGGATTTTCGTGCCGGCCCCCACGATCAGCTGGGCAGCCTGGACGTCGAGCCGCTCGGCGACGTGCGCTTCAGCGAAGCCGGCGCCGTGCTCGACGGCAAGACCGCGTGGCTGCGCAGCGCGCCGCTGGCCAGAGAGCTCACCGAGAAAACGCTCGAAGCCTGGGTCCGGCTCGACAACCTCACCCAGAGCGGCGGAGGCGTCATGACGGTCGCGACGCGCGACGGCGCGCGGTTCGATGCGATCGTCTTCGCGGAAAAGGAGCCGGGCCGCTGGATGGCCGGCAGCGACTCGTTCAACCGATACCAGCCGTTCGATGGTCCGAGCGAAGACCAGGCCCGTGAGCACCCGGTGCACGTGGCGATCACGTACCAGGCCGACGGCACGATCACCGGGTACCGCAATGGGCGGCCGTACGGGCGGTCGTACCGGTCGTCCGCGGCGGCGTCGTTTCAAGCGCAGGAGACGGTCGTCGCCTTCGGCTGCCGCCACGAGCCGGCCGGGGGCAATAAGATGCTCGCGGGCGTGCTGGTAAAAGCCCGGCTGTACGACCGCGCGCTCTCGGAGGACGACGTGCGCGTTTCGGCCGAGCTGGGGGACTACGTTACCGAGCAGGATCTGGTGGCCCGGCTCGCGCCCGAGCTTCGCGCCCGCCGCGCGGGTCTGCGCGACCGACTGGCCGATCGATCGGCGGAGTACGCGCGGCTCCGCGCGCGCGCGGCGGTGAAAACCTATGCGGCGCTGTCGCGGCAGCCCGAGCTGACGCGGTTGCTCGCGCGCGGACGCGTCACCGAGCCCGGTGAGGTCGTGCCGCCCGGAGGCATCCCGGCCGTGAGCGGGCCGCCGGCTGATTTTGGTCTGACCGCGGACGCCCCCGAGGCCGAGCGCCGCCGCAAGCTCGCCGACTGGATCACGGACCCGCGCAACCCGCTGTTCGGCCGGGTCATCGTCAACCGGCTCTGGCACTATCATTTCGGCACGGGCATCGTCGAGACGCCCAACGATCTGGGTTCGAACGGCGGCCAGCCTAGCCACCCCGAGCTGCTCGACTGGCTCGCCGCCGAGCTCGCCGCCCAGGGACAAAGCCTCAAGGCACTGCACCGGCTCATCGTCACGTCGAGCAGCTACCGCCAGGCGTCGCAGCCGCGGCCCGAGCCGCTCGCAGTGGACGGCGACAGCCGGCTGGTCTGGCGCAAGAAACCGCTCCGCATCGAAGGGGAGGTGCTGCGCGACGCGATGCTCGCCGTCGCGGGCTTGCTCAACCCCGAGCTGGGCGGCCGCGGCTTTTCGGATTACCGCGAGTATTTCAACAACGGCACGACGTACTTCGATCCCATCGACCCCGCCGGGCCGGCCTTCGACCGCCGCAGCGTCTACCGGTTCCTGCCGCGCGGCGGCAACCAGGGACTGCTCGATGCGTTCGACTGTCCCGATCCGTCATCCGCGGCCCCGCGCCGCTTCGTCACCACCACGCCGCTGCAGGCGCTTGCGCTGCTCAACGGCTCGTTCACGCTCCGCATGGCCGACGCCTTTGCCGCCCGCCTGGAGTCCGAGGTGCCCGGCGGCGAAACCGCGACGATGGACGCGCGGATCGAGCGCGCATGGCAGATCGCCTTTCAGCGCGACCCCGAGCCCGCCGAGCGCGCGCTGGCCCGACAGCTCGTGACCCAACATGGCCTGCGCGCGCTCTGCCGCGGCCTGTTCAATGCCAACGAATTCCTCACCGCCGAATAAATGGAGCCCTGTCCGTGCACGCCGCAGCGCCATCGCAAATCAATTCTGAGCCGGGCGGCCTGGACCGGCGATCGTTCCTGTCCTGGAGCATGCACGGGCTGGCCGCGACGGCCCTGGTCGATCTGCTGCTGCGCGACGGCGTGCTGCGCGCCGAAGAGACGTCGGTCCTGGGCGGTCCACCCCGCGCGCACTTCGCACCCCGCGCCCGCCGGGTGGTCCAGATCAGCCTGGTCGGCGGACTCAGCCACGTCGACTCGTTCGACTACAAACCTGAGCTCGCCAGACACCACGGGCAGAAACTCCAGACCGACACCGCGCCCGATGTGTTCTTCAACCAGGTCGGGCTGCTGCGCAAGAACGACTGGGAATTCCGGCAACGCGGCGCGAGCGGGCTCTGGGTCTCGGAGCTCTTCCCGCACATCGCGCGGATCGCCGATGAACTGACGGTCGTGCGGTCCATGGTCGCGGACAGCGCCAACCACACGCCGGCCCTGTTCGTGCTGAACAGCGGGTTTCCGGCCAACGGGTTCCCGTCGCTGGGCGGCTGGCTCTCGTACGGGCTGGGCAGCGAGTGCGACGACCTGCCCGCATTCGTCGTGCTCCCCGACGGGCGCGGTGAACCGAACGGGGCCGCGTCGAACTGGTCGAGTGGATTCCTGCCTGCGGAGTATCAGGGAACAGTTCTCCGCGGCGGCGCTTCGCCCGTGCGCGACCTGTTCCCTGCTCGTGCGATTCCCGCCGAGCAGGAAGCGGCCACCCGATCGTTCCTGGCCGGGTTGAACCGCCTGCACCTCGAGCGCTCGGGCGGCGAAGCGGCGTGGGCGGCGCGCATGCAGAGCTACGAGCTGGCGGCGCGCATGCAGCGGGCGGTGCCCGAGGCGGCCGACCTGAGCGCCGAGCCGCCGCAGGTCCGGGCGCTCTACGGCATCGATCGACCCGCCACGTCGGACGCCGCACGCCGCTGCCTGCTGGCGCGGCGGCTCCTGGAGCGGGGCGTCCGGTTCGTGCAAATCTACTCGGGCGGCCCGATCGCCGGCAGCCCGCGCGCGAGCTGGGATGCGCATGAGAACGTTCGCGAGAACCATGCCGCGGAGGCCGAGCGCATCGACCAGCCCGTCGCCGCGCTCGTGCAGGATCTCAAAGAGCGCGGCATGCTCGACGACACCCTGGTGCTATTCACCACCGAATTCGGCCGCACTCCGTTCACCCAATCGGCTGCGGACACGGTGGGTACGGGGCGCGACCACAACAAGTACGGTTTCAGCTGCTGGCTGGCCGGGGCGGGCCTGAAGCGGGGAACCTGTTACGGCGCGACCGACGAGCTCGGCTGGAAGGCCGCAGCCGATCCGGTGGCGTGGCACGACTTCCACGCCACCGTGCTCTACCTGCTGGGCATCGACCACGAGCGGCTCACGTTCTATCACAACGGCATCCAGCGCCGGCTGACCAACGTGCACGGCCGGGTGATCCGCGAGATCATCGCCTGAACGAACTGCCGGCGAAACGACGTGTGTAGCTGGACTCGCCCGAGTTCAGAAGATTCTGAATTCTCGCGAATTCAGCTACCGCCAGTGCTCCAAAGGCCGACATTTTTAGTGGAAACCACTGCGAAGGGCGGAAAGGAAAAGAAGCAGGACCACAAGAGCTATCCCAAGCAGCAGAGCGATTTGAAAAGCGCCAACGGCGACCCCAACCCTCCAGGATCTGTGTGTCCAGCCGGCTATGAAGGGTAGGGCCATGTCGCCGGCAAGGTGCAGATAGCGAACGACGTTGTGCATAAACAGGTCCGCTATTTTCCCCAATTGCCCGGAGCCGGGTGGAAACCAGGGCCCGGAGAACCGTTGGGCGAGCAACTCCCAGCAGCATGTCAGTACAGCAGCCGCAACGACCCAAGCGGCCGCAGTGACGAACACGCGTGGCCAACCTTGTTTGGACAATTCACGCCCTCAAGTGCCCGGCACCAGCGCGCTGCCCGCTAACTGTTTTCGGACGCTGCCGTCAGCATCCAATAGCCTGACCGCCCACCCAACCCTTTGTCCGGCGGCATGGGTCTCAGGCACAAGCGCGAACGCTCCGGACCCGAAGTACGCGGGGACGGTGGAAATCTCTTCGCCATTCACCGCCACCGAAATGCTCCCGCCTTGTGGATCGGGACAACTGTAGCCGCCACGGATTGCGAGCGGCCCCGTGTTGGACGTCCCTGCAGCGAGTCCCCAGCCAGCCCTACCCCGTTCGAACAAGCCATCATACGAGATCGAACGAACACGAGCAGTGAAAACGAGCTTGCCGAACTGTGTTTCGGCCAAGACACGACGGGTTCCCGTCAACAACTCACGGAACGACGCGGAAAAGATCGGAAGGTCCGCGTCCTTCCCTGATGCTTGCCAGTCTCTTGCCGAGAGAGATACTGTGCCAGCGGGACTGCGCAGAATCAGGAAGCCATCGTCCGCGAAGTCCCAGAATCCATTCGCCAAAAGCTTACTCGCACCGTCGAACTGAGCGGCGGAGAGCATGGTGCGGAAGCGAACGGCCGTCTGGTACGGCGCGACGAGCCACCACGTGCCGAGAGCGCAGATCAGCAATAGGGTGAGCGACAACGCGGCGATTACGAACCATCGCGGAAGCTTCATAGGGCACGACCGTGTTCTAAGGCAAGCAGCGCAAGACCGTCCAGGTCTCGCCCAACAATCCGAAGCTGTTCATCATTCCTGCTGCCGGCGAACGGACGATGAAACGCGGACAACTACGGCGATTGGACGACGGCATTAGAGGCCAAGTTCGTCGAGCGGGACACGACAGTAAGTGCAAAAGCGAATCTTGAAGTTCTCGTGCTTGTCGAAACGAAGCATCTTGTGCGATGCCGGGCAGTACGGCTGAGGTACTCGGCCTGAAGATTCGAGCTCCGTGGCGCACTCTGGGCAGTAGCGACCGAAGCCGTGGCCAAGCCAGTTTCCGCATGCCGGACAATCGGGCAGCTTGTTGGCCAGCGCGACGATGAACACGAACACGATGCAGGCGACACCGCCCGCCCAGGTCCAGAAG
>JBGPMX010000090.1:0-10910 GCA_041487215.1 Planctomycetia bacterium
CGAATTCGGCCGGGCGGGAAGACGCCGAGCGATTGCTCGTAACCGTGCAGGGCGATGCCAATCTGCTTGAGGTTGTTGCGGCACTCGGTGCGGCGAGCCGCCTCCCGCGCCATTTGCACGGCGGGCAGCAGGAGCGCGATCAGGATGGCAATGATCGCGATCACCACCAAGAGCTCGATCAGCGTGAAACCGCCCCGCGTCGGCCGGCCGGCTCGCATCCGTCCCCCCCCAAATGGCACGGTCATGCAATTCGGGGAACTATAACACCGGCCGGCACCGATGTTCAAGGCGACCGGTGTCGCCGCGACGCGAACTCGCGTTGCATGAGCTCGACCAGGCGAGATCGAACGTCGAAGAACTCTTCGGCCAGCCTGCGGCCCGACACGGTGAGCGTGCTGCGTGACACCGCGTGGCCGCCCACGCGGGTGCTGACCAGGGGCCGCCCGAGGACCCGCTCCGCCTCCTTGATGCGCGACCACACGTGCCGGTAGCTCTTGCGCACGTCGGCCGCGGCCCGTTTGATCGATCCCGCTCGGTCCACGGCGCGGAGGATCTCGGCGATGCCCAGCCCGAAGGCGTATCGGCCGTCCACTTCCAGCCAGAACTTGAGCCGGGGCGTCCATCGGGCTCGCGCGCTGCGCGAGATCGGGCGCTGCATGGCTAGGCTCCTCGAGCAGACGATGTTCGGGGCACGCTCAAGCGTGAACTCCAACCGAGAACCGCCGCGGAGTGGCGGGCCAGATTTGGTTCCCCGTCACGGAAACCGCGCGTGCAACGCCCAGTCACTGCACGGGCAGCTCCAGATCGAGCTTCTCTCCTTTGCGCAGCACGGTGAATGGGACCCGATCGCCAGGCCGTTTCCGGTTCACCATGTAGGCCAACAGGTCGCTCTCGGTCATGTGGTCGCTCTGGTGGTCAACCGAAATCACGATATCCCCCTCGTGGAAGCCAGCCTGCTTGCCGACCGCGTGGGCCCCGTATTGGCCGACGTGCTTGACGCGCAGCGCCAGGGCCGACTCGGCCAGGCCGGCCCGGCGGCGATCGGCCGCCGGCAGTTCCTCGAGCAGCAGCCCGCCCGCCCCCATCCGCCGCAGGTCCCACGACGTCGCACGCCACGAGATGTCTCCGCGTCGCCGCCACCCCTCCTCAAGCGTGAGCGTGATCGAGACCGTCGTGCCGTCGCGCTCGACCTCCGCACGCAGCTTGTCGCTTTCCCCCGCGCGATGGAGCACCCACTGGATATCGGCGATCGACAGGATTGGCTGGCCGGCGAGCGTTGTGATCTCGTCGCCGCCGCGGAAACCGTCTTTCGCCGCTGGCGACCCCGGCGTCACGCTTCGGACCGTGGCGCGATCTTTTGGGTCCATGACCAGACCGAGGATCTTTGGGTGAGGGTAGGGATAGAGCACGCGCTCGGGAATCGGCTTGCCGCCGGCGCGGTGGTACAGCCGCAGGGCCTCGCCGACCTGGTGGCAGTGGATGCAGCTCTGCACCACCTTGCCGGCGTAGTCGAGCTCCGCTTTGTACCTGCCGCCCATGGACGGGAAGTCTTCCGGCACCTTGATCTCCGATTCCGGTCCGCGCTTGCCGGCGAGGGACGCCTTGTTCTCGGGGTAGTGTTGGTGCAACTCGAGCGCGGCCTCGAGCGCCTTGGCGAAACTCTCGAGCGACACGTCGTCCTCGGAGCGGGTCTGGTGCGACCGGGTGCCATAGCGGCCGTAGATCGTGAGATCCGGGTTGAGAAAAAACGCCGCCCAGGATTGGTCGTAGTCGAACTGGAAGAGCGACAGGTCCATGCCGTTGGCGTGCACGATCCGGACGCAGACGAACTTGTCGAGCAGCGCGCGGATGGCGGGATTTCGTTCGACCACCTGCTCATCGAGCTGCGCACACGCCTCGCACGGGATGCAGCGGAACACGACGACGAGCGGCTTGCCAGTCTGCTTGGCCTGATCGATCCCCTTGGGCAGGTCGTTATAGATCCAGAACCCCTCGGCTTCCACGTCCTTGCGGTCCTTGCGCACCTTGGTCTCGCGATCCTGCGCCGCGGCGAACGGCGCCGCCAGGACAAGGGCGGTGGCAACAATGAGCACGGTGGTTCGCATCGTGTGTTCTCCGTGAGTTCGGTGCTGCGGGGATCGGATCTTCGCAGAGCGGCGAGACGGTTTCCAGAGTCTCGCATCCGAGTACACACGGTAGGCCCCGGCCCTCACCCCACCCTCTCCCACGGATCCATGAGCGGGAGAGGGGGCCGGACTCCGAAAGCGCGGAACGGATGAACCGGTGCTCCCCCCGGGGTTGCTCCCCGGCTTCCGGTCCCCTCGCCCCCGCGCTCATGGATCATGCGGGGGAGAGGGAAGGGTGAGGGGGCGCTTCGCTGCGTGAGGGGGGCTTCGCTGCGTGAGGGGGGCTTCGCTGCGTGAGGGGGCGCTTCGCTGCGTGAGGGGGGGCTTCGCTGCGTGAGGGGGGGCTTCGCTGCGTGAGGGGGGGCTTCGCTGCGTGAGGGGGCGCTTCGCAGGGTGAGAGGCGCTTGGCTGCGTGAACTCACACGATCGTCGAGCTCACGTGCGGGGGCGCCACAGGTCGATCGGCTTGGACGCGGTGGTCGGGAACGGCAGCGGCACCTTACGTCCGGTTCCGGCCGCCTCGTAGGCGGCATAGATCACTTCCAGCACCGCGCGGCCGTCCTCGCCGCTCACCTGCGGCGGCTTGTCGTTGGCGACGCAGTCCACGAAGTGGGCCATCTCCTGCGGGAACCCATAGTTCCAGGCTTCTTCGTAGATGGTGAAGCTCCAACCTCGGGTCGAGCCAGCCTTCTCGACGGCGTAGTCGTATCCCACCGCGCTGTAGGTCTCGATCGAGTTGCCGTGCAGCAGGTCGGCGTAGGCGACTCCCTTGGAGCCGTGCACCTCGGCGCGGTCGTCCATGCCCCCGAGCTTCGTCCAGCTCTCCTCGGCCAGGCCCACGCAGTCATTGTCGAATTCGATGATGACGAGCGCGTTGTCGTCTCCCCGAGTCTTGTCGGCGTGCACGTGCGTCCCCATCTGGGCGTAAACCGATCGGACTCTGGGCCGGCCGAGCATCCAGCGGAAGAACTCGATGGCGTGGCAGCCCATGTCCATGGTCACGCCGCCCCCGGACCGCTCGACATCCCAGAAGTGCGCGGCGTGCGGGCCGTTGTGCTTCTCCGACTGCTTGATGAGCGTCGGTATGCCCAGCGCGCCGGACTCGAGCAGCTGCTTGAGCCGCACGTACTTGGGCGCAAAGCAGAGCTCCTCGGCGTACATCAGCTTCACTCGGGCGTCGCGACAGGCGGCGATCATCCGGTCTGCTTCCGCGAGGTTGAGGCAGAGCGGCTTCTCGACCACCACGTGCTTGCGCGCCGCCGCCGCGTCGCAGGTCATCCGGCAGTGCAGGTCATTGGGCGCACCGATCACGACCAGATCGATCTCGTCCAGCTCCAGCATCTGGCGGTAATCGGTAAACCGGTGCGGGATGCCGTACTTCTCCGCGAACGGCTTGAGGTGGGCTTCGTTGGGAGACGCGACCGCGGCAAGCTCCGCCTGCGCGCAGCGCTCCAGCGCCTCGGCGTGGATCGACGAGATGAATTGGGAGCCAATGAGACCGACTCGGACCGAGTGATTCACAGCGTCCATCCGCTACGGTAGGGGGCGCGAATGTACGGGTCGGCTTCGGGACAGCCCTTGGCCTGCATGCTGGCGGCGTCCCATTCGATCTTACGGCCGGTGCGCAGGGCGACGTTGCCCAGCAGCAGCGCTTCGGTGAGGGTCGCCGCGTATCCGA
Organism: Planctomycetia bacterium; assembly: GCA_041487215.1. Classification (GTDB taxonomy): domain Bacteria; phylum Planctomycetota; class Planctomycetia; order JALXBF01; family JBGPMX01; genus JBGPMX01. Next base: position 3,805 of record JBGPMX010000090.1, read on the forward strand.
AATTCGACAGCGGCATCGGGCCCCCCTTGCAGGCGGCGATCCACTCCTGGTGATGACTCTGCTCGGGCGCGCGTGGCAGCGTGGGCGCGGGCAGCTCGTAGCCCGCAAAGTCCTTGCGTGGCAGCAGCCTGAACATGTCGCTCTCGCTTTGCCCGCCGTGCCAGGTGCGGGTCAACAGGGTTCCCTTGCCGCCGATGATCAGCGATCCGCCGTCGGCCTTGGGAATCGGCTCACCGTGGAACAGCTCCGCCGGGGGCAGCTTGCCGCCGTCGTACCACGTCATCTTGACGGGCGGCTTCGGGCCGCGCGCGGGAAAGTTGAGCTCGATGATGCTCCAGAGCGGCCCGGTCTGCTTCATGCGCGGCTCGTCGGGCTGCGGCGAGCAGTCCTTCAGCTCGACGCTCGTCGGAACGCCGAGCTCCAGCGCCCAGTATGCCGTGTCGAGATTGTGGATGCCCATGTCACCGATCGCGCCGGAGCCGAAATCCCAGAACCCGCGCCACTTGAAGGGCACGTACGCCGAGTGGTACGGCCGGTAGGGCGCCGGCCCGAGCCACACGTCCCAGTCCAGGCCGTGCGGGATCGGCGGCTCATCCTGGGGCCGCTCGATGCCCTGCGGCCACCAACCGGCCGGGCGGTCGGTCCACACGTGGAGCTCGCGCACCTCGCCGATGCCGCCCGATCGGATCACCTCGACGGCGCGCCTCGACCCTTCGAACGCGTGCCCCTGAGTGCCCATCTGCGTCGCCACCTTGTTCTCGGCGGCGGTCCGGGCCATCAGCCGCGCCTCCCACACCGTGCGCGTCAGCGGCTTCTCGCAATAGACGTGCTTTCCCATGCGCATGGCGCTCACCGAGATGAACGCGTGGTTGTGATCGGGCGTGGCGACGACGACTGCATCGAGGCTCTTCTCCGCCTCGAGCATCTTGCGCCAGTCCTGGTAGCGCTGCGCGTTGGGGTAGCTTCGGAACGAGTTGGCCGCGTTGCGAAAGTCGCAATCGCAGAGGGCGACGATGTTCTCGCCGCGGACGGCCTTGAGGTCCTCCTCGCCGCGCCCGCCCGCGCCGATGATGCCGATGTTCAGCTTGTCGTTAGCCGCACCGCGCCGGCGGTCCTGCGCTCGCAGCGCGCGGGAGGCGGCTAGACCGCCCACCGAGGCTCCGGCTCCGGCGATGAAATCACGACGCGTGATCCGTGCGAGCTTGGGTGTCATGGGAGATCCCCCGCGCGATCGGTGCCCGTGCGAGCACACGGGCCGCTGGTTCGTTGCCCAGATGGTGCCATGCCGACGCGGCCGGAGCAAGGAGACGGGTGGGACCCACGAAGTCGGGGGTGGCCTGCGGCTCCGCCGTCAGCGACCTGGCGGCGTCTGTGCTGGGCTCATCAGACCGGAGCCCGCCTCGGCGGCGACGGGTTCTGGGACAAACCGCCGAATTGGGACATGGGACCGTGCCATCTCGCTGACGTGCCTGTTTCTGAGCTCTTACTTTAGAAGGTCGCCACCCAGCGCAGGCCGATGAGGTCGGTGGCAATCGCTTCCCAGTCGCTCGCCGGAATGTTCGCGCCCTGCTTGGCCGCCATGCGGCGTACGGTGGCACGCCAGCCGGCCAGGTCCTTCTGCTTTTCGAGCGCGCGCGAGCCGTCGTGGCACTGGGCGCAATCCGTGGCGAAAGCTACTCGGCCCACTTCGACCTGTGCCGGATCGGATGCTTGACCGGGAGCCGGCTGACTCGCGGCGCGCTCCTGATACGACGCCAGGTACAGCGAGATCCGCCGGTCGAGCTCGTCCGGCGCGACCAACGTCTGGGCCGCGCATGGGGGAGACTTCTCCGCGACGACCAGCGCCAGCATCTCCGTGAATAGCCTCGGCAGTTACACCTGGGGATCCACCGCTCCGATGGTGGCCGACGTCCAGGGCTGGTTGGACGACCCGGCGAGCAATTTCGGCTGGCTGCTCCAGGGCAACGAGTCTGCGAACTCGACGGCCAAGCGATTCGACACACGCGAAAGCATGATCAGTTCGAACAAGCCCGCGTTGAGTATCGATTTCACCGCGCCGTTTACGCCCATCACCATCCAGGGCCAGAAGTTCGAGGACCGGAACGGCAACGGCACCAAGAACGCCGTAGACTCGGGACTCGCGGGCTGGACCATCTTTCTGGACGCGGACGGCGATGGCGCGCTCGACCCTGGGGAGACCAGCACGGTCACGGGCGCCAGCGGCGCCTACAGCTTCACCGGACTGGGCGCCGGCACGTACCGGGTGCGCGAGGTGCCGCAGTGCGGCTGGCAGCAGACGCTGCCAGCATCAGGTTCCTACGTCGTGAGCCTGGCCGGGGGCGAGCGGATCGAGGGGCAGGATTTCGGCAACCTGCGGATGGACCTGCCGCAGCCGCCGGTGGTCATCGATGTGCAGGGCTTCACGTCCGGGGGCGCCGCCGCGCTCGGCCAGCTCCGCATCACGTACTCGATTGGCTGCCTACCGCTGCCCGAATTCGAGTTCGCGTTTTACGCATCCGCCGATGCCCGGTGGGACAGCGGAGATGCCGAGCGGGGCGCGCGGTTCGCCGTCAACGACACGGTGAACGCGGGGTCGGGCGACGATCGGATCGGCGGCGATAGCGGCAACGACTTCGTGGACGGCGAGAGGCCGGTCCCTGACCCCAGTGACAGCTTCTGCGCAGCGCTGCTCGCCCAGCTCGGCGGCTAACGCGGAGCGCGGCGCCTAGTCCCAAGTGCTGCCGAAGAGTCCGACCGGTCAGGCGATCGGCTACGTGCTGCCGCGCTGGGAGGGACTCGTGCGCTACTGCGAGCGGGGCAACCGGGAACAAGAAGTGTTTCCAGAAAGGAACACCATGAAAGCCGCAGTTGCCTTCCTGTTGCTCGTGTCCGTCGCGCAGGCGCAGGATCTCACATCCAACATGCCTTACGCGGACCCCGCCCATGAGCGCCAGGTCCTCGACGTTTACGCGCCCGACGACGCGAAGAACCTCCCGGTCGTCTTTTGGATTCGTGGCGGCGGCTGGCAGACGGGTGACAAGACGAGTGTGCAGATCAAGCCGCGCGTTGTTCTCTGCAAGGGAAGGATTCATGTAGAGAGCCGCAAGGGAATGCGAGGTTCATCCGGATCGAGCGTGCGCGGCGCAGCGATTCCCAGAGGTACCGGTTCCTCTTCTCTGTGGTGCGGTCTACGACCGCCGAATCCATGGCACATCGATTCTCGCTCTCGCGCACCGATCCAGCGCAGCCTCATAGACAGTCTTCTGATGAACAGCCGCCCACAGTTCGATCTGGTTGCCGAATGAACCGCAGTGGAAGTCCCGGCGCGCCGGGATAGCGATGGTTTACCAGATTGACCGAGACAGATGTGTGTTGCGGCGAATCGGATCCATGGACCGGACAAGGCCCGCGGAGTTGGGGGCCCAACCGCCTCACGGGCACGAATCCGACCCAATCGAGCACTTGACCGATTGACACGGATGTCCGAACGACTTCAAAATCCACCCCGGGCATTGCGCACCATGCGACCCGAACAGAGAAGAGGAACCGGTACTTGACGGCCTCACAGTGTATGCGCACGCTCGTTCCGGATGAACCGAATGCAAATGATATCGGTGAACTTCGCTCGCCACTACTTCCTGCTGTCCCTGTCGATGGTTGTTCTGGCAAGTTCCGAGACTCGGGCCGACGACGATCCGCGTCTGGAAGCTTGCATCGCCAAGGTTGACGATCTGTTTGAGGACTGCAATCGACCAGACGTGCCTGGCTGTGCGGTCGGGATTATTCACGATGGGAAGCTGATCTACCGCAAGGGCTTTGGAACGGCGAATCTCGATTACGCTGCGCCGAACACGCCACTCACGATCTTCGAAATCGCCTCCGCCTCGAAAGCGTTTACTTCCGCCTGCATTGCTCTGCTGATGGATGAAGGCAAGCTTGGTCCCGACGACGACGTCCTGCCGCGCAGCCAGTACATGACGGAGTTCCTCAGCCAAGGCACTGTGCTTGGCAACCGCTTCGTCGTCGATGCGGACGCCTACAAGAAACGAGAACAGTCGCACCCGGATAATCCCCCGGCCGGCCAATACCGCGGCCTAGAGCGAATCCAATTCACCGGCGGTTTTTGGGGGATGGCGACGTGTATCGCCCGGTTTCCCGATCAAAAGTTCACGGTGGTGTGCCTGAGCAACAGCAGCGGAGTCTCGCCATTCGCAAAAACGCGCGAAATCGCGGACCTGTTCCTAGCAGATAAGCTCGCACCGGTCTCACCACCGTCCCCGACGGAGGAACACCATTTCGTCTCGCTGACACCAAACCAGATGCAGAAGCTGACCGGCGCATTCCGTCAAGCTGGGAATTCGCCCGTGTGGCGCACGGAGGTTCGCCATGGCGACCTGATTTTGATCGACCATCTCGAAAAAGCGTTCGTGCTCAAGCCGGTCTCGACGATTCGCTTCACGCCGGTCGGCAAGACGCCATTTTATTCCAGCGCTCGGTTTGAGTTTGCCACGGACGACGCGGGAACAGCCAAGAGTCTGGCTCTGTCATCGTACGAGAACGGGCTTCATGAGTCATTATCGTCATCCTGAGCGGAGCCAGATACGACCGATGTTGTCATCCCGAGCGGAGCGAAGGATCTCGGTGGAGTCAAGGAGATCCTTCGCAAAGCCTCAGGATGACAGCGCCTGGCCGGGCGTCTCAACCGAAGAGTGACGCGATACTACGCGGCAGTGCGGTGTTCCTGTAGACTCTGCTCATGAGCCATCCACAAAACGTTCCTTCCGTTCGGATCGGAGTGATAGGCCTGGGCCGCTTCGGGCGGCTGCATGCGCTCACGCTCGCCGGACTCACGGAAGCGGAGCTTGTCGGTGTGGTCGCGCGGCGTCAGGCGAGCCTCGACGCCCTGGCGCGCGAGCTGCCGCCCGTGCGCGGTTGGCTGGAGCTGGACCGCGCGATCGCTGAATCGGACGCGGAGGCCTGGATCGTGGCATGTTCGACATCTTCGCACGTCGCCGTCACGCAATCCCTATTGCGTGCAGGGAAAACTGTGCTGCTCGAAAAACCGATCGCTTCGACGCTTGCCGAAGCGGAGACGCTGGCCCCGTGGGTCCGAGCGGATTCGGCCAACCTGATGATCGGGCACATCGTGCTTTTCAACAGCGAGTTCCGGCAGCTGCAGGACGAGGCCGCGCGGCGCGGCGGCATCGCCTACGTCGACTGTGTGCGGCATCGGCCGGCCAGTACCGTGCGCGATTTTCCCGGCGAAAACCCGCTCCAGGCCACGATGGTGCACGACCTGTACGCCGTCCAGGTGCTGCGGGACCGCGCGGAGCCGGAGCGGTTCAGTGCCCAGTTTCATCGGACACCGACGGGCGCCGTCGACGTGGCACTCGCGCAGCTCCAATGGCCTGACGGCGTGCTTGCCTCGTTCGCCGCTTCGTACGCAACGCCCGCCGGCATGCCGCCGCGCGGGTTCGACCGCATGGAGGTCTTCGCTCGTGGCTGGGCGGCGCGCATCACGCCGAACCCACGACCCGTGGAAATCTGGGACGAGCAGGCGCGCTGGCCCATGTCGTTGGAGATCCGGGCGGACGTCGCCGGCCCGACCGGCATGATGGCTGAAGAACTCCGATCGTTCTGCCGAGTCGTGCGCGGGATCGAGCGCGTTCCCGTCGGGGCCGCCTACGCCGATGCGATGCAGGTGCAGCGCTGGATGGACCGTCTCGAAGCGGCCGCGGCGAGGTGAGCGTGTCGGGTCTGGGCCGTGTCCGCCAATTGACACGAGTTCTAGCGAGAACTGAACCATGCTCAGCGATGCTTCGCGCCGGCGCGACTTTCCCAGTCTGGGCAGCATGACCTACCTCAACACGGCCGCCGAAGGGATCCCGCCCGTGCAGGTCGGCGAGGCATTATCGCGGTACTACCAGGACAAGCAGCTCGGCATGGACGGCCGCGAGCGCCATTTCGCCGAATGGGGCGCTGCGAAAGAACTCGTCGCCGAGTTGTTCGGACTCTCGGCCAAGGAGGTCGGAATCTGCTCGTGCTCCTCCGAGGCGTTCAACCTGGCCGCGCATGCGTTGCGACTCCAGGCGGAGGACGAGGTCATCATCAACGAGCTCGATTTCCCTGCCGGCTCGACACCATGGCTGCAACGCGACTCGCCGGCTACCGTCAGAGTCTGGCGCGCGCGTGATTGGGCGCTCCGAACCGAGGACCTCATTGCGCTGCTTGGCCCCAAGACACGATTGGTGAGCACGTCGCTGGTCAGTTTCTTCAACGGCTACTGCATCCGGGTTCCGGAAGTGGTCGATGCCGTTCGCAAGCATTCGCCGGCGCTGTTGGCGGTGGACGTGACCCAGGCATTGGGCCGGATACCGCTGGACTTGGCAGGCGTGGACCTGATCGTGAGCAGCACGCACAAGTGGATTCTGGCGACCCACGGGGGCGGACTCGTTGGCGTCCCATCGGCGCGGGCCAACGCCTGGACGGTTCCGGCGGGGGGGTGGTTCAATCTGCAGGATGCATTCGGGCCGCAGCGATTCGAGCGCGCCGTGAGTCAGCCGGGCGCAGCGAGTTTCACGGTGGGAATGCCTAACTTTCCCGCGGTGTACGCGATCCGAGCCGCGCTGGACTACATCCGCTCCGTCGGGATTCGAGCGATCGATGCGGCGGCTCGCCCGCTGGTCCTGGCGTGTCTCGATAGCCTGTCCCGCATGCCGCTCGAGCTGATCACTCCGCGCGACGGCGGGACGCTTGCGGGCATCCTTGCCTTCCGCCATCCAAAAGCGCAGCAGATCCACGAGCGCTTGCGCGCCAACAACATCCACGTCATGAGCCATGCCGGCCGCTTGCGGGTCGCCCTGCACGGCTACAACACGATGGCCGATGTGGAAACGTTCTTGACCGAGCTGACCAAGGCGCTCGCTGGCGGAAACTAGTGCTCCAAGCACTCGAACCACCTCCGGGGACTCCAAGTCCCCGGCTCGGACCGTGACCTCATCGCCGCGGTCGAAGAGCACCAGCGAGCGATTCTCGGCAAGGCAGATAATAGACACTCAACGGCTATTGCAACACTCAGCCGCCCGGTTCGTCGGCCTCGCGAACTA
>JBGPMX010000091.1:0-10900 GCA_041487215.1 Planctomycetia bacterium
CGTTTTGCCCCATCTCAAGAAGGTTGCTCCGGCCGTCATGGTCGTCGCCGGCTGGTATGACGCCGAGGACCTGTACGGCTCGTTCAAGACCTACCAGGCCATCGAAGCCCAGAATCCCGGCGTCAATAACGTGCTGGTCGTGGGTCCCTGGCATCACGGCGGCTGGGCTGCGACGGACGGCGAGCGTCTGGGGCCGATCGCGTTCGGCTCGAAGACCGCCGATTTCTACCGCGCGGAGATCGAGCTGCCGTTCTTCGAGCACTACCTGAAGGAGGTGGAGAGCCCGGCCCTGGCCGAGGCGACCGTGTTCGAGACCGGAGGCAACGCCTGGCGCAGCTTCGATGCCTGGCCGCCGCACGGCCTGCGCTCGCGCCAGCTCTTCCTGCACGACCAGGGACGGCTCGATTTCGACGCGCCGAGCGCCCGCGACGCTTTCGATGAATACACCAGCGACCCGGCCAAGCCGGTGCCGTTCACCGAACGGATCACGCCGCAGATGGCGATCGAGTACATGGTGGACGACCAGCGCTTCGCCGCGCGGCGGCCGGACGTGCTGGCGTATGAGACGGACGCTCTCACCGAGGACATGGTCGTGGCCGGCCCGCTCGGAGTGGATCTCTGGGTCTCGACGACCGGGAGCGACGCCGACTTCATCGTCAAGCTGATCGACGTGTTCCCGGACGCTGCGGACCCGGCGGCCCAGCCGGGTTACCAGATGATGGTGCGCAGCGAGGTCTTCCGCGGCCGCTTTCGCAACAGCTTCGAGAAGCCCGAGCCGTTCGTCCCCGGTGAGCCGGCGCGGATCCGCTTCGAACTGCTCGATGTGCTGCATCGCTTCGGCACGGGACACCGGCTCATGATCCAGATCCAGAGCACGTGGTTCCCGCTGGTGGACCGCAACCCGCAGAAGTTCGTGCCGAACATCTACTTCGCGAAGCCCGAGGACTTTCGCAGCGCGACCCACCGCGTGTACCGGTCTGCGGAGCACCCCACCAGCGTGCGCATCGGAGTTCTACCCGCACCGGCGCAGCCGTGATCAGCGCACGATGCTTGCAGCCTGAAGGGCTGGCATCATCCAAGCCACGGCAACGACCTTTGGACGCGCTGCATTGGGGACACCGACACCCTGAAGGGGCAGCATAAGCTTTCAGCCGCGAAGCGGCGCAATTCTCCAGCCCAGGGCAACGCCCTGGGAATCAGCTCAACCGCGCATCATCACCTGCGCCGGGTTGATAGCCTTGTATCGCCCCTTGTTCGCGGTGATCTCGAATGCCTGCGGTACCGATTCGATCCCCCGCAGCACGTGGGTGACCATCGGCTTCACGCGGACCCGCCCGGATGCGACCAGTCGCACCGTCTGCTCCAGGTGCCCGAGCGTGCTGATATCCGGGAAAAGGTAGCGCAGGCTGCGCTCGCGCATCCGGTCGACGTCGAGTTCGAGCGGGCGGCCGTAGAACGCCACCCCGACGACCTTGCCGCCGGAACGCACCGCATCCAGAGCGCGCAAGAGCGTCTCGTGACCGGCCAGTCCTTGTGCCGGGCTGCCGCCGGCACACTCGAAAACCACGTCGGCGCCGTTGCCACCGGTCAGCTCACGGATGGCCGACACCGGATCGCACCGCGTGGCGTCCAGGGCACAGTCGGCCCCGAGCTCGCGGGAGATCGCGCAGGCTTCCTCACGCACGTCGACGGTGATCATTAGGCCGGCGCCGCTCGTCCGCGCCACTTGCATGCACTCGAGCCCCATGCTGCCCTGCCCAAAAAAAGCCACCGAGTCGCCCATGCCAAGGGCGGCCGTCTCGACCGCCGCCAGGCTGTCGCTCAGCGACTGCAGGCAGGCCGCCTCGCTGTCCGAGATCCGATCGTCCACCTGGACGAGCGCGATCTCCGGCAGCAGCGCCAGCTCGGCGAAACAGCCCGGCAGATGAAAGCCGATGATCGGCCCCTCGCGGCAGAGGTGGCCCGATGCGGAGCGACAGAGAGGGCATTGGCCGCACGGCAGCTTGGCGCGGGCCGCCACGCGATCGCCCACCCGGAACCGCGTCACGCCCGGCCCCGTCTCGGTGACACGGGCGCAAAACTCGTGCCCGAACAGCTGGACCGGCGCTTCGGTCTCGAGCCGCTTCTTGATGCGATCATAACTGAGCGTCGGGATGCCGAACGCCAGTTGCGCTTCGGTGACGCTCGGCTGTACACAGAGCGGCTCGGCGAGCACGTGGCCGGGCTTGCACACGGGCGCGGGCACGTCGTCCAGCCGCATGTCACCGAAACCGTAGAACCGCCAGGCCTTCACGCCAGGATCTCCTGCACTACCCGGGCTTCGTGCACGCCGGTGAGCCGCTCCTTCAGGCCCTGCTGCTCGAAGAACAGCTCTTCGTGGTGCAGACCCAGCAGGTGCAGGATGGTGGCGTGCCAGTCCGGAACGCTCACGCGGTTCTCGACCGCCGCCAGACCGAGGTCATCGGTCGCTCCATAGGTTGTGCCGCCGCGGATCCCCGCGCCGGCGAACCAGGTGCAGAAGGCGTTCTTGTTGTGGTCGCGGCCGGCCTTGCGTTCGTCCTTGTCGGCCGGCAGCTGCGCGATGGGCAGCCGCCCGAACTCGCCCCCCCAGATCACCAGCGTGCTCTCCAGGAGGCCGCGCTGCTTCAGGTCCTGCAGCAGACCGGCGATCGGCCCGTCGGTGCGGTCGCATGCTTTTTTCAGCTCCGAGCCCAGCGACGTGTGGTTGTCCCAGATCTGGCCGTTGATGTACAGCTGCACGAACCGTACTCCTCGCTCGATCAGCCGCCGAGCCGTCAGACAGCGGCGGCCGTACGAGTCGGTCGGCTCGCGGCCGATGCCGTATAACTCGCGCGTCGCTGCGGTCTCTTGCGACAAATCCAGCGCGTCCGTCGCGGCCAGCTGCATCCGCCCGGCCAGCTCGTAGCTGGCGATGCGCGCGTCGAGGTTCGGCTGCTGGGGCCGCTTCGCCCGGTGCACGCGATCCAGGCGCGCCAGCAGGTCCCGGCGGAGCTCGACGATCTCCGGCGCCGCCTCGGCATCGGCGCGCAGGTTCAGCACCGGTGAACCGGTCGAGCGAAATCGCGTTCCCTGGTAAATCGGCGGCAGAAAGCCGGCCTGCCAGTTCTCCACCCCGTTGATCGGCAGGCCGATCGGATCATCGAGCACCACGTAGGCGGGCAGGTTCTGGTTCTCCGAACCGAGCCCGTATGCGGTCCAGGCGCCGAGCGTCGGATTGCCCGGCCCCATCTTGCCGGATTGGATCAGGTAGATGGCGGGCTCGTGGGTCAGGTTCGTGGTGTACACCGAGCGGATCAGAGCGATGTCATCGACGTGCCGCGCCAGTTGCGGCATCGCTTCTGAAACCCACATGCCTGATTTACCGTGCTGGGCAAACCGGAACGGGCTGCGCATGAGCGCCCCGGCGTCCTTCACGTTCTCGATCTCGCCGGCGATCCGGTTGAAGTGCTGCTCGCCGTGGTGTTTGTCGAGCATCGGCTTGGGATCGAACAGGTCCATCTGGCTCGGCCCACCGTTCATAAACAGGTGGATCACCGCGCGCGCCCTCGGCTCGAAGCGGGGTGGCCGGGGCAGCAGGTCGAATCCCCGGCGTGGATCCGCCGAGCCATTCGGGCCCGACGCGCTCAGCGGCTCGGACGCACCGTATAGGTCGCGGCTGAGCAGGTAGCCCAGCGCGGCGCCGTAGAGCCCGCCCGCCACACGGTCGAAAAAGCCGCGTCGTGTGACCGGAACCGGCATACTCGGTGCTTCACATGCATCCAACATGGACGGCTCTCAGTCGGCGTAGAGGAATTCGGCGCAGTTCATCACGGTGTGACAGAAGGTGGCGAGCGCGCGATGCCCGGCCTCGTCCGGCTTCGCCTGTCCCGCCGCCGGATCACGAGCCGGTTGCTTGGCCCAAGCGTCGGTCAACCGGGCGAGTGCCGACCGGCCGAGCTCGGACTCGTCGTCACTGGGGAGACGGCTCAAGGCGATCAGGTACACGCGCTCGACCTGCCGAGCCGGGTCGCTGCCCGCGTCACGCTCGACGCGTTCGGCGAAATGCGCGGCGAGCCCGCGCACCATGCCGTCGTTCAGCATGTGCAGCGCCTGCGTGACGACCGTGGAATCGCGGCGCTCGATGCAGTTCGGATTCATCTGCGGCAGGTCGAAGCTTTCGAGAAGCGTCGCGATCTGTTTGCGCTGCTGACGCAGATAGATGCTGCGGCGCCACCCCGTGGCGCTGGCGACGGGCGTGACCAGGCCGTCCGGCCGCAGCTCCACCGGGTCGGCCGGGCCGAACCGCCTTTCATCGAGCTGGTTCGACACGCGGAGCAGCGTGTCGTAGAGCTGCTCGGCGTCCAGGCGCCTGAGCGGCATGCGCGAGTACAGCCGGTTGCCTGGGTCGAGCTCTTCGTGCGCCGGCGTCACGGCGGACGACTGCCGGTACGCGGCGGACGTCATCATCAGCCGGTGCATGGCCTTCACGCTCCAGCCGTGGCGGACGAACTCGCGCGCGAGCCAGTCGAGCAGCTCGGGATGGCTCGGGTTGGCCCCCGCGCGGCCGAAGTTGCCCAGGGTCGCGACGATCCCGCTACCGAAATGGTGTTTCCAGAGGCGATTGACCATGACGCGCGCCGTGAGTGGATGGTCCGGCCGCGTGAGCCAGCGCGCGAACGCCAGCCGCCGGCCGGTTTGCTTCGCCCCCGGCCACGGATGCGCCACTACAAACGGGCTCTTGCCGTCGGTCAGCACCGAGGGCACGCCCGGTCCCACGAGCCGCCCCGGGCTGAGAGGATCGCCGCGGCGATAGACGTAGGTTGGGGACGGCTCGCCGCGATCCCACAGGGCGCGAATCTTCGGCTCGGGGAGCCGGCTGGCTTCCAGGCCCGCGATGCGCCCGGCCGCTTCCTCCGACTGCCGCTTGAAATCAGCGTCGATCTTGAGCAGCGCGTCGCGGTCGATGCGCAATGTGCTCTCGAACTTCTCCGCCAAATAGGTCTGGACCGCGCTGCGCTGGTCCGGCGTCGTCGCCAGCATCGCACGCAGGTCGGCGTGCAGCACCGCGGGCAGGGCGGCCAATCGCTCCTCCTGGTGCTGCTGCGCTCGCGCCGCGGCGGCTTCGTCGAGTGCGGCACGCAGCGATTCGATTTCCTTCTGCACGACGTCCTGGTGCGCCGCCCACGCGCGCCGCTCCGCCGTCGTCACCACCGGAAGATCGCGGTCGCTGCGCACCCCCATGCTGAGCGTCTCATGCCAGTTGCTCTTCATCCAATCGTGCTCGTCGAACGCCCCTTTGAAGACGTCGAGCAGCCGGTAGTAATCGCGCTGCGGGATCGGGTCGTACTTGTGGTTGTGGCACCGCGCACACTTCATGGTCAGACCCATCACGCCCGACCCCAACACGTCGATCTCGTCGGCGATCACCTCCATGCGGTCCGGCAGAAAATTGGTCAGGCTAAACCATGTGGGATCGGGAGCCATGCGCAAGAAGCCGGTTGCCACCAGGTTGTCGTAGATCTCTTCGGTGATCTCCGAAGCGTGCTCGTAGTCCGCCAGCTCGTCGCCCGCGATCTGTTCCAGCAGGAAGCGGTCGTACGGCTTATCGGCGTTGAACGACCGGATGACGTAGTCGCGATAGCGATAGGCGGCAGGCCGCAGCAGGTCTTGTTCGCGTTTGCCCTCCGAGTCGGCGTAGCCGGCCAGGTCGAGCCAGTGCCGCGCCCAGCGTTCGCCGTACCGAGGGGACGCGAGCAAGCGGTCGATCAGCGTTTCGTAGGCCCGCGGGTCCGAATCGACCAGGAACGCCTGGAGCTCCGCCGGCTCGGGCGGCAATCCGGTCAGGTCGAAGCTCGCCCGGCGGATCAGCGTCTGCCGATCGGCCTCGGGGGCGAGCGTCAGTCCTTTCGCTTCGAGCCTTTCCAGGAGGAACGCGTCGATCGGGTTTCGCACGCGATCGCTGTTCGCGGAAGGGATGCGGATCTGCTCGGACGTGGGAAGCGGGTGGAACGCCCAGAACGTTCGGTCCTGGTCGCTGACCAGCGGATCGGGATCCGACGAGGCGACGTCCGGCTCGATCTCGACTTCGGGGGCGCCGAGCGCAATCCAACGAGCGAGGAGCTCGACCTCGGCCGGCTCGATCGGTTTGATGCTCACCTCGACGATCCGCTTGAGTGGGGGCATCTCGCCGGCGCGGAGCTTCTGGATGACCAGGCTATCATCCGGCTTGCCGGGCATGATGGCCGGGCCGGACTTGCCGCCACGGAGCATCGCTGCGCGGGTGCGCAGGTCGAGCTCGGCTTCGCGCTGCCGCGCTCCGTGGCACACCGTGCACCGCCGCTCTACGATCGGGATGATGTCGTGCTGCGTGACGGCTGGGGCGGCTTGCGTTACCGGCGCAGCCGGGTTGTCGGTGGGCGCCGACACTCCCGCGAGCGCTGCGCGTAACATCAGCCCGGTGAGGGCGGCCGCCCATGCGAATTTGCCGAACACGCTAAGGAGTCGGGCAGGAATAATTTGTCCAACCTCGATCGTCTCGCCACCCCCTGGCGCGATTACTTCCTGTCGCCGTTCCAGGGCTGCGTGCGTTTTCGGAAGTGGTTCCAGAGGTTGCGCCAGGTTCTGTCCTCATTTTGTGACGCTGATACCCCCCCTTGTCCCCCCCTTCGCAAGGGGGGGAAGGGGGGTATCCGCTGCCCGATCGCAAACGTTTCGTTCAGATCGGTCATCGGCATCAGTGCGTAGATTCGCTGGAACGTGCGTGTTTTTCATTAGCCCAGGTCGGGGGTGAGGGGTCGGCGACCCGGGGAGAGGGGCCGGCGACCCCGCATCCTCATTCACCGAGGACGCCGGACATCCGTCACGACTTCTCTGGGGTGCGAACGAACTTCTGCAGCGAGTGGCAATCGGATGGCACGACCCCGCGGTTGCCCCCGGCGGACATCGTAACCTCGCCGATGTAGATATCGCCGCATGAATCGATCCAGATATCGTGCGGGGCGAAGAAGTCTCCCGGCGCGCAGGGGTTGTCGCCGCCTCCCCAGCGGGCCCGCAGCGCGCCGCGGCGGTCGAACACGCTGACGCGCCCGCCGGTCGCATCGGAGCCGGGCGGCACGGCCCAGGGGAACATGCCGGCTCGGAAGCCGACCTCGGCCACGAAGACGTGCTCCGCGCCGTCGCGCTCGTCGATGAAAACCTGCATGGGCCGCGCCACGTCCGTCCACTCCTCGATAAACTCGCCGCGCGGCGTGAACAGCTGAACGCGGCTGTTCTCGCGGTCTGCGACGAGCACGGTGCCGTCGCGGGCGATGGCAATGCCGTGCGGCAGGTTGAACTGGCCGGGCCCGCTCCCCGGCTCGCCCCAGGAGAAGACGAGGCGGCCGTCGGGCGCGAAGCAATGCACGCGGGCGTTGCCGTAGCCATCGGTCACGTAGAGGCTGCCGTCGCGGGCGATGGCCAGGTTCGTGGGCAGGTTGAACGGCGGCGCGCCGCACCGGATCGTGCGGTAGTCCAGCCCGACCACGCCGGTGTCGGATGGTTTGCCCCTCGTGCCCAGCGTCATGACCAGGCGTCCGTCGCTCGTGAACTTCCGCACCGAGTGGTCGCGATCATCCGTGCAGTACACGGCATCATCGGGCCCGATGTGGATGCCATGCGGCCGGGTGAAGACTCCCTCGCCCCACGAACCGAGAAACCGCCCCGCGCGATCGAACACGATCACCGGGTGCGCGCCGCGGTTGAACACGTACACGCGGTCCTGTGCGTCGCTGGCCACGCCGGCCACCTCGACGAAGCTCCAGCCGGCCGGGAGCTGTTCCCAGTGTTCGCAAACGGTGTAATGAAACCTGGCCGAACCGACCGAGACCGCCGCTGCTGCCTGGCTGCTCATGGTTGTGGCTCCGATCGCTCGCGCCCGCCGGGTGCTGTTGTACGAGCCTGCTCCGCGGGCGGCGGAACCAGGAACGTCGCCGCGCGCCTCGCGCGCAACCGCCCGCAGAGCGCGCTCGGCATCCGCCGATATTCTACGCGGTTCGCGGGCGGGTTGCGCGGTAGAGCTGCCCCGAGCCGCACAAGGAACGCCGTTGCCCGGCCCAGCGTCCGGCCGGTGACCTCTTGCTTGTTCACCTGCTCGGTGACTCGGTACGCTGGCTTGGTGGCTGCCGGACCTTGGCGTCGGACTTGCCCGAATGCAGATTCCTCGCGGCTGAAATTCAGGGCCGACAAGACTTGCTCAGCCGACCCGAAGAAGAAGAAAATCGCAACTTCAAAACTAGCGCGTCGAGCTAGGTTCTCCGGTACCGCGGGGCATGCATGGGTTCGCAACCTGTAACGGTCGGCACGCGGGCTCCAGATTTTGCGGTGCTCTGCGCCCCGGTGCCTGGGGGGACTAGGCAGCAGGTGGCTCTGGGCGACTACCGGGACCGCTGGCTGGTGCTCGTTTTTTACCCGCGCGATTTTTCGCTCGTGTGCCCGACGGAGCTCACCGCGCTCAGCGCACACATCGACGAATTCCGCACGCGCGAGTGCGATGTGCTGGGCGTGAGCACCGATTCGATCGAGACGCACAGGCGCTGGATCGCCTCGCCCCGCGCGCAGGGCGGTGTTGCCGGGTTGAACTTCCCGCTGGCAAGCGACTCGGACGGCGCGATGTGCCGCGCGTACGGCGTGTACGTCCCCCGGCAACATCTCGCCCTGCGCGGGCTCTTCATCATCGATCCCAACGGCGTTCTGCAGTACCAGGTCGTGCACAACGTCAGCGTGGGCCGACGGGCCGACGAGGTGCTCCGTGTGCTCGATGCGCTCCAGACCGGGGGCCTCTGCCCGGAGGGCTGGTCGAGCGGGGACAAACCGCTCGACCCGATTGGATCGCTCGGCATCGACAGCGTGGTCGGGCAGTACCGCATCGGGGCCATTCTCGGGGACGGCGCATTCGGCCGCGTCTTTCGCGCGCAGGACGTAGTGCTCGAGCGGACCGTGGCCCTCAAGGTGATACGCCCCGATGCTGCCACCCCGCCGGACGCCCTGCTGAACGAGGCGCGCGCGGCCGCTGCGCTGGTGCACCCGAATGTTTGTACGGTGTTTGCGGTGGACGGCAGTGAAGGAGTCCCGATGATCGTCATGGAGTACGTGGAGGGGAAGCCGCTGAGCACCATGCTCCAGACAGCCCCGCTCGGAGTTGCGCAGGCCCTGTCCATCGGCCGGCAGGTCGCGCGCGGGATGGCGGCCGCCCATGCACGCGGCATCGTGCACGGGGACCTAAAACCCGCCAACGTGATGGTCACCCCGGAAGGCACAGCGAAGATCATGGACTTCGGCCTGGCGCGCCGTCGGTCGGAGCAGGGAACGGAGCTGACGGCTGTGTGGGGCCCGGCCGGGCCGAGTGGGATCTCCGGCACGCCGAGCTACATGTCTCCGGAGCAGTCCCACGGCGAGCCGCTCGCCGCGGCCAGCGACGTCTTCTCGCTGGGCCTGATCCTCTACGAAATGGTGACCGGACGAAAAGCCATTGCGGGGGCCAACATCCTGGAAGTGCTTCGCTCGATCGACGCGTTTGACCCGGCACGCTGCGCTCACGAGGTCGGTGAGCCCTTCGGCATGGTGTTGCGCCGGGCGCTCGTCACCGATCCGCTCCGCCGCTCGATCGACATGGCGGAGATCGAGACGCTGCTCGCGTGAGAGCATTCTTCCGAACCACGAATGTTCTGGTCCTGCGCCGCTACGCTCGTCTGAATCGCAGCAGCATTCAGCCATTCAGCAGACACTCAACAAAGCGAACTTCCTTCGGCCTTGGGACGGGTCGCCTGCCCGAAAAAAAACCGCTTGACGCCTCGCGCCGCAATGTGTACATATGTACTCTAGTACGCGAATTCGGTCGCCTCGTTGCTGGAATCCGGGGACGCCATGGCCGCTTGCCCTCGCGCAGACATTGTCCGCAGCGGAGAAGTAGGCGTCTACCACTGCTGGAACGGCTGCGTACGCCGCGCCTTCCTCTGCGGCCATGACCCCCTGACCGGCAAGAATTTCGACTACCGCCGCGACTGGATCCTATCCCAAGACCAGCTCTTGGCCCGGCTCTTTGCCGTGGAAATCGCCTTCCATGCCGAAATGAGTAACCACATCCATCTCGTCCTGCGCAGTCGCCCGGACGTCGTCGCGCACTGGTCCGACGAAGAGGTGGCCTGGCGCTGGCTCAAGATTGCCCGGCTCAAACGCGGGCACGACAAGGAGCCACCCGAACCGACCGAGGCACAGCTCCAAGCGCAACTGGCTCGGGAAGGACGCGTCGAGCAGCTGCGTCGGCGACTCTCGAGCGTCTCCTGGTTCATGGGCGCCTTGTGCGAGAACATCGCACGGCGCAGCAACCAAGAGGACGGCTGCCGCGGCAAGTTCTGGGAAAGCCGCTACGGCTGCCGGGACTTGGCCGATGAGGCGGCCATCCTCGTCGCAGGCATTTACGTCGATCTCAATCCCATTCGCGCCGGTGAGGCGCAAAGGCCTGAAGAGGCTTGCCACAGCTCCGCCTATGACCGTATCCAGGGACGCCCCGTACGCCTGTACCAAGCTCGGGACATCTCGTGCACCGGCTCGGCAGACGTGGCGGTGCCTCATTCGGCGGCGTCTGCCGGGACCATGCCACCGGACGCCTGGCTCTGTGAGCTGACGCTCGCGGAAGGGCCCGACGCCGACGTGGGCAATGCGGTCGTGAGCCGTACGCCGTGGCGTGCATCGGACAAAGGGATTCTGCCGGTGCGGCTGGATGACTACTTGAAGTTGTTGGACTGGACCGGCAGGCAGGTATGTGCCGGGAAGCGGGGAGCGATTCCCGGCGATCTCGCGCCGCTTCTCGAGCGGCTGCGCATTCGGCAGGAGGCCTGGGTGAAGACGGTCGAGCGGTTTGACC
>JBGPMX010000092.1:0-10777 GCA_041487215.1 Planctomycetia bacterium
CTGGCGACGATACCCTGGACGGCGGACCAGGCCGCGACCTCTTGATCGGACGCGAGGGGAACGACCTGCTCTGCGGAGGGCCCGGCGCCGATAACCTCCAGGGCCTCTTCGACGACGATACCCTCGCCGGCGGTCTCGGCGCCGACTCCATCGACGGCGGAACCGGCTCCGACACCGCTCGCAGCGACGCCCTCGACACCCTGCTCCATACCGAATTCACCATCCTCGACCCGCTCGATACCCTCTGCTCACAACTGCTCGATGACATCCTCGCTCAGATCAGGTAGCGGCACTGTATTTCCAGGTCCTACGTGCAGATGATTGCTTGGCGATTCCTTACTGAATCAGCACCAGGAGTTTTCGCATGGTCTCCCGCGCGGTAAAGAGCTCGTCCGGCTGGAGTTCGCGTTCGATGCGTCAGGCCACCCTGGCACGCTCTGCATCCTCGAAGCGGCGCGTTCGCGCCTGGTTGGAACCGCTCGAGGAGCGGTTGCTGCTGGCCACTTCCCTTGCCCCGGCGACGCCTGGTGCCTCGCATCCCGCGCTCGTCGTCGGCCGCACGCTCTCGGTTTACGACGTCCCGGCCGTCCAGAACCATGAGCTTACGATCACTTACACGGTATACAATGAGCAGGCATCGCAGCTCACCGGCGTACTGCTCGCCAGCACTCTGCAACCGGGTGTAACCTTCCAATCGGCCTCCCAGCTTCCCGACCGCAATGGCCAGGAGCTGGCCTGGAGCCTGGGCACTATCGATCCGTTCGGCCGCGCCAGCGTCACGCTCAGCGTGTCGCTGGCGGACCCGATCCCCACAACGCTCGACACGGGGGCTGCGGCCTTCGCCAGCATGGACGCGCGCGTGGTGAGCGACACGACCGCGCCGGCCACGCTGCGCGCGGATGCGATTCCGGCGGAGCTGCTCGCATCCACCTCGGACGCGAACACCGGCGATCCATTCATTCAGGAGAAGGCGGCCGAGCTGGATTACGATCCGCAGGCCATTTTCGAATTCGTACGCGACGGGATCGGCTACGAATCGTACGTCGGCTCGTTGCGCGGCGCGCGCGGGACGCTCTGGTCCGCGGCCGGCAATGCGCTCGACCAGGCCAGCCTGCTTATTGCGCTCGACCGAGCGTCAGGCATCCCGGCTCGTTATGTCAGTGGGACTCTGGCTGACGACCGTGCTCAGACCCTGATCGTCTCGATGTTCGGGCCTCGCTTTCGGCTGGAAGGGTCGATACCGGCAGGCACCGAATTGGCCGACCCCGCGCACGATTCGAGCCTGCTTGCCGAAGCGCGTCAACATTATTGGATTCAATCGGACAGCGGCAACGGCTTTCAAGATGCAGATCCCAGTTTCGCCGGGGCACAGCTCGGGGAAACGTTCACGACTGCCGGCGGCAGTTTCACTGAAGTGCCGGACGCGTTGCGCCACAAGGTGGAGGTGAAGCTAAACGCGGAGATCACCAGTAGCGCGGCGCAGCTCTTCGGCCTGTCTGGTCAGCAGTTGACAACGGTGCTCGACCACACTTTCAGCGTGGTTGACCTGGTAGGCCGCCCGCTCTCGATTGGACACTTTGTCAGCACAACGGTCATCCCAACACCAATCTTCACCTCCATTACCCACAGTTATTCGCCGTACCTGGACGTCGGCGATGTTCCGTTCGACGATCTGAGCCGGGACACGTTGATCCGCGGTACGGACTACCAAGAGGTGCTCACGAACTTCCCGTTCGGCACCCAGGTCCTGACGGGACTGTTCTTGAACATTGAGCTGAGCGGGCCGGACGGACCGACCGAGTCGTTTGATCGCACGATCATCGACCGCATCGGCTTCGCCGCGCGTCAGGGCCGCGCGGGTGCCCATGTGTCATTTGATCCGAGCGGGCCGCGGGCCATCAACAATCAAGACATCGTTACTGTCAACGTATTGCCGAGCTTTTTCGAACCGGGTGCCGCCACTCGGGCTTCCGCCGCGGCTCGCGCCTACCTGGCGCGATTCAACGACCTCGTTGCGAAAAACGGCGCGAATGCGGCGGCCGATCCCGCGACCGAGTCCCTGGCGCGGCAAGCCATGATCGCTGTGGAACGGGACCGCCTGACTAGCTTTGCTGTTCTCTCCGACACGTTGCTGAAAGGTCTGTCGAGCACAACATTCACGCGTGCATACTTCGCGCGACCGCGCATCACTATCGTGTCCAGCCGGGTTGAGCAGAGCGCTGGCACACCGGGGGGAGCTACGGTCTTGATGCAGATGGACCTGCGTCGGGATGACATCCGTGTGCTTGCGGCACCGGGGCAGCCGAGCAAGGCTCCCGTCGCGCTTCGGGTCGCCTGGGGTCTAACCGAGAACGCAGCCGAGCAAAAGATCCTTGAACCGCCCTCAGGCACGAATAACCCGCCACTTCTGGGAGACAATACAGCGGCGATCTTCGCGCGTGCCAAGGCGGCGGGGATCGAAATCATCACGATCCAGCCTCACGAACAAGCGGTGCTCGGCACACTGCGAATCTCGAACGAGGCCCGCATTCGCATCTCCGAAGCGATGGAAAGCGGCAAGGTCGTCGCGCTGCCACGACAGGCAGTCGATGTCAATGGCCGGCCCCGCATCGCGTGGTACGAACTCGATCCGAACACGGGGGAAACCATTGGCGTCACCGAGGACGGCGGCCACAACGGCCTCGTGCCGTACTCCGCCCAGCAGGCATTCACCCGTTCCTTGATCGCGGGCCTGACCGTCGTGCCCATCGTTGCACTGGGCGGACCGCTCGGGCTCGCGCCGGCCGCGATCGTTCCTCTGGGCATTATCGCCGCGGGAACGCTAGAGGGCGGACTGATCGTCGGGTTGGGCGGCATCGTAGGGATTCTGATTCCTTTCATCCTTGGCGCCATCGCAAAGACAGCGGGGCTAGATCCTGAGGTGCCGACGGGGTTCCTCGACGTGAACGGCCCCGCGCGTGAACTGAGCCATGCTGAACAAGAGAAGAAGGTTTCTGCCGACCTCGCGATAGGTTCCGTTAGCGGCACCGTGCAGCTCTCGAGCGCCAGTGTCTCCAACCAACTCACCGCCTCCTGGACAACCAGCGCGATCAGCGGTCTATCAATTCAGATGCTCAACGCGGTGAACGCCTCGGTCAAGGACGAGAGCGGCGTGGGGTTGGGAACCGGTACCGTTACGCTGGCCAGCCCGGTCCCGCTGCCCGCTGCTGCCGCCGGGGACATCAACTACACGCTCACCGGAAACGGGAGACTTTCGTTTTATGCGTCGGCCACGAGCGACCTCGGAGTCAGTGCGGATTGGAACAACTATACAGCTGCCCTCTCTGGGACCTTTACTCTACGGATCTCGACCGACGCGCTGATCCTCAACGGCACTCGCTTGCCCAGCGGGACCTATACCATCAGCAGCGGTTCAGCTACGCTCGGCGGTGCCGGCCGGACCACATCTCCCAATTTCGTCGGCGAGGCCCAATTGCAGACCACGGACGGCGATCTCGAACTCGGCCCTGGCACAGGCAGCGTTCAACTGGCTGCAAGCACATTGCCCATGGACCAAGGCCTCACGCTGGGCGGCTTTAGCGGCAGCCTCACCGTTACGGCAGGAAGCACCACCGACTCATTGACGCTGACTGGCCAGGCCGCAAGGGCACTGCGTGTCTCGGCCAGTCCGTCCAACGTCGCGACCGACCAGAACGCTGCCAAAGAGATCGACTTGGTGGTGCAGACAAGCGTGGCCGATACATACATGCTGAGCGTCGAAGCGCCGACAGGTTGGAAGACCGCCATCGATGAGAACGGCAAAGTGACGATTATTCCATCGCCCGGATTGCAAGGCGGGGTATTCCCCGTTCACCTCATTGCCCGCTCCAAATCCGATCATGAGTTCGTCGCCGAGGCGGATGCAATCGTGACGCTCGGCCCGACTCTGCCGGGCATCGCCGTGTCCGTGCAGCCGCATACAGTTCTCACCGTGCCATTCCAGGGCGCAGAGTTACCTACCGCTTTCCTCGTCGAGATCCACAACCTTGGTCCAACCGCCGGGACGTTCGATATCACGTTTCCCGCTCTTCCACCAGGATTCGGCAGCTTCGCGAGCGCGGACCGGGTGACTATCCCTGCCGGTGAGACCGGTCAGGTCGGCATCTATCTGCGACCTTCGGGCCAGCTTCCTCCTCCCGGCACGGACGCATCCTTTAGCGTGCGTGTGACGAGCACGACGGATCCGTCGATCACCGAGACGGTGGACCATTCGTTCACGGTGCCGGAGATCCACGGCGTGACCCTCACGGCCGACCCGAGCACGGCCGCCACCACGCCCGGTGCCGCGGTCAGCACCCAGCTCACCCTGAAGGCGGTGGGCAACGTCCCCGAGACCGTCACGCTCACGGCCAGCGCCGGCGCAGGACTCACGCCCGGCACGCTGCCTGGCCCGATCACGCTTGCCGTGGGTGAATCGAAGACCGTGGCGCTTACGCTCACCCCGGATGCTGACACCCCCTTGGGTGCCACGCTCGCAGCCACCGTCACCGCGTCGTTCGGGCCCGCTTCGGCCACCCAGACCGCGAGCGCCCCGGTCACGGTCACCGTGCACTCCGAGGCGACCGTCTCGATCGGCCATGCGGCCGCCGCCGCTACGGGCGCCGATAACCCGCAGCTCGCCGCCGTGCTCGCCGCGCTTGCCGATACGCTCGAACAGCTCGAGATCCATCCCACGGACGCGCCGCTTTGCGCACGCGTGCGCGTGGAGCTGGCCGACGCCCAGTCGCTCCTGGCCGCCACCCCGCCCGTCGCCGCGTTTGCCGCCCGGCTCCAGGCGCTCAGCGACCATGCCGCTAGCTGCGACGTCGCCGGTCTGGCCCCCTTGGTCGGACCGCTCTTTACCGATCTCGCCGACGTGCTCGACGCCGCCGCTGCGCTCGACATTGCGCTTGACCCCACGCACCTCGATCTGGCCCCCGGCCAGGCCAGCGATCTCGCCGTCCGGCTCGAGAACCACGGCGACACTCCGCTCCCGCTTACGCTCGCCGTGGGCGATCTCCCCACGGGCGTCGCCGCCCAGCTCGACGCCAGCGACCTTACGCTTGCGCCCCACGAGGTCCGCTCGGTTGCGCTTCACCTTACCCAATCGCTTACCACCAGCCGCATCTTTGCGTTCGCGGTGAGCGCCCAGGCCGCCAAGGTGCGTGAGGCCGCCGCCAGCCTCGTCAGCGTACGCGTCAACCAGCTCGCCGACGTGCTTGCCCTCACCGCCAACCCCGACTCCGTGCGCGCAGGCGAACCCGTCGCACTCCGTGCCCGACTGCTCAACAGCGCCAACATCGTGCGCGATGCCACGCTGCACGCCGAACTGCTCGACGAGTCCGGCACCGTGCTGCGCTCGCTCGCCGACATCTCGCTACGGCTGAACCCCGCCACCGAGCCCCTCGACGTGGACCTGCCCGCACTCGACACCACCGGACTCGCTTCCGGCCTCTACGCGCTTCGCGCCGTCTTGCGCGGACCGGACTCTAACTCCCTGGGCCGCGCCGCGGTCGCACCGCTCTTTATCGGCATCGCCGTCGGCGCCACCGTCTCCGCCAGCCCCACGCTCTTGCCCCCCGGGGACTCCTCGGTCACCAGCTCCATCGACGTCACCGGCACCGTCACGCCCGGCACCCCCGTCGATGGCGACCTCACCGCGCTTTTGCCTGGGGTCACCGCCAACTCCAGCAGCTCCTTCGACGGACGATTCCCGGTCGGCCGCGCCATTGACGGCGACCTCAACACTTCCTGGTTCACCCGGCCACCGGACGCCGTGAGCCGCGGCCAGAGCCCCTTCTATGAGATCCTGCTCCCCGCCGACGCCACCGTCCGGGAGCTCCAGATGTTCGGCAACCGCGAGTTCGCCGACGGATTCGACTTCCTCGCCGGCAACTTCCAGCTCTTCGACAGTGCCGACCACCTGCTCTTCGACAGCGGCGTCTTCGACCTCGCCGCGCCCGACCGCGACATCACCGTCCCCGTCCCCAACGTCGCCCTTGTGCGACGCGTCCGCTTCACCCCCACCGCCGACCAGAACGACCACAACGGCTTCGCCGAGCTCAAGGTCTTCGGCTCCGCCGTCGCTCCCGCACATGCCGCGGAGCTCTACTTCACCCAGTACGCCGGCAGCGACCGCGTGCTCAAGGTCCCCTTCAGCTTCGACGGCACTCGCTTCGGCATCGGCAAGACCACCGTGCTCACGCGCAACATCGGCGCCGACGGCATCATCTTCGCCCCCGACGGCGACCTCCTGGTCGGCGGCGGCGGGCAGATCCACAAGATCAACCCCGAGACCGGCGACCGACAGACCTTGAACACCCCCTCGGCCTGCGACCACGTCATGCTCCATCCCAGCGGCACCAAGGCCTACTGCGCCGGTGTCCCCGGCGGACTGGTCGAGTTCTCGCTCGCACCCTTCGGCAACCCCGTCTTCCGGCCGCTCCAGGGGGACGACAGCGCCGTCACCACCATCGCCTTCGACAACGCCGGCAACGCCTACTACACCGCCGGAGGCGTCAACTGCTGCGGGCCGGTCGGACTCATCGATCTCACCACCTTCACCACCGTGCGCAAGCTCAACTTTGCCCAGGCCGCACACGGCATGGCCTTCGACCCCTATAGCGAAGACCTTATCCTCTTCGGCGACAACCACGTCCAGCAGATCGACACCGACACCATGACCATCGTCTCCGACCTCGATCTGGCCACCGTCGCCTCTGGCTTCAATTTAGACCAGGGCACCGTCGACGGCGATGGCCACATCTACGTGGCCGACGCCGGTTCGGGACGCCTGCTCTTTATCGACTACACCGCCAGCAAGATGGTCGGCGACCCCACCAACTTCGTCGCCGCTCCCTTCATCGTCCCCAACATCGACGACGTCGCTCCGCTCTCCGGACTGGGCGCCCAGGGCACCTTGATCGGCGTGCTGCACCGCCTGCCCGCCGCCGGATACCCGGTCGATCCCGCTTCGATCGCTCCCGCACCGCTCCACGCCACTTCCAGTGAGGTCGAGTGGTCCGGCCAGGTCCGCGAGGGACTGACACGCCACTTCCAGCTCACCGGCCAGGTCACCGGCATGGCTCCCGGCGAATCCCGCGCCATCAGCCAGGGGACACGCGTCACCGCACGCTTACGCTCCACCGCGCCCCCCCTGCCCGTCGATCTCTCCGCCTGGTCCGTCGTCCAGCTCCCCATCGCCCAGCAGCCCGCCGCCAACTGGGTCATCTCCGACGACCACCGCCAGGCCACCCAGACCGTCAATGCCGACCCCTCCGTCCTCCTCAGCGACTTTGACTTGACCACCGACCGCATCGACGGCACCTGGCGCGTCAACACCGGCTCCGACGACGACTTCATCGGCTTCGTCTTCGGCTACCAGGATTCCGGCCACTATTACCTCTTCGACTGGAAGCAGACTGACCAGACCGATAACGGGCTCTTTGCCGAACGCGGCATGTCCGTGAAGGTCGTCTCCGCCGAAGCACCTTTCCAGGAGTCCGACTTCTGGCCCAGCGCCGGCAGCCCCGGTCGGGTCCAGACCCTCTTCCACAATACGGTCCCTTACCAGGACCTCACCGACTACCACTTCACGCTCGAGTTTATTCCGGGCCAGTTCACCATCACCGTCTCCCAGGGCTCGACCGTGCTCGAGCACGTCACGATCGAGGACGACCACTACACTTCCGGCAAGTTCGGCTTCTATAACTTCTCGCAGGAACAGGTGGTCTATTCCGGGTTCACTCGTGCGCCGATCCCGGTCGTGAACGTCGAGCTGCCCCCGCTGGTCGTCGCCGCCACGCACATCGTCGGACTGGAACCCGGCCGCGAGACGGTCGGACGCGGCGGCACCGCAAGCTACACCGTCTCGCTCAAGAACCCGCTCCCGAGCGACGAGACGTACACGCTCACGGCCGTCGGACTGGACGGCCTGCCCGTCACGCTCGTCTCGTCCATCCTGGTCGGAGCGAACACCACCCTCACCACGCCGCTCGAGATCGCCGTGCCGCCGGGGAGTCCCGAAGAGACGCGCTCGTTCGGCGTTGCCGTCAGCACATCCGGCGGCGGGATCGACGCCGCTCAGGGCGAGCTCGTCATCACCGGCCAGGCGGCCGTGCCGCTCGACGCCCGCGCCGTCGATCTTGCGCTCGATCCCACGCACGCCGCCGTGGGGCATGGCGGCGCGGCGGCCACTTACACGCTCACCGTGACCAACGCCGGCGACGTCACGGACACCTACACGCTCTCCGGCAACTTCCCCGCGGGCATCAGCACGCGCTTCACCCCGGACACGATCACGGTCGCACCGGGCCTCGACAACGCCCGGCAGCTCACGCTCACGCTCACCCCTGACGCCGCCGCCGCCGCGCAGGATTATGCCTTCTCCATCACCGCGCGATCGGCCGCCGACCAGGCCGTGAGCGACACCGCCGCGGGCTCGCTCACCGTACGTGCCGCCGGTGTACGGGTCGCGCTCGATCCCGCCTCGGGCTCACCCGGCGGCACCTTCCAGCTCACCGTCACCAACACCGGCGCGAGCGAGGACACCTTCGATCTGGCGCTGGCCGGTCCGGCCGCGCTCGCCGCATCGCTCGCAATCCCCTCCGTCCGTCTCGCTCCCCAGGCCTCCCAGGTCGTCCCCGTCCGCGTCGCGGCCATCGCCTTCGCGATCCCCGGCACGCTCGATCTCGCCGCCATCGCCACCGCGCACTCCGATAGCGCGGTACGCGACCAGGCCGCCGCCCACGTCACCATCGACGCCGTGAACGGCCTCGAAGCCAGCATCGACCCCCCGCTCAAGAACGTACGCCTACCCGGCACCGCCTCGTTCCTCATCACTCCCAAGAACACCGGCAACACCGAGGACGCCTACAGCGCCACCATCACCGGCAGCACCGGCCCGGTCTCCGCCTCGCTCCGCGGTCTGGACGGCGCTCCCACCCAGACCATTGATCTCTTCCGCCTCCCCGGGCTCACCGCCGCCGCCCTCGTGCTCGACACCACGCTGGGCACGCTGGGCGACGGCACGGTCACCATCGAGATCCGTTCCCTCAACCACCCCGAGCTGCACAGCACCCTCACCGCCACCGTGCATGGCATCACCGCCACACCCGCCATCGCCCTGAAACGCTTCGGGACGACCGCGTCCCTCGACCGGCTCAAGCTCGTCTATGTCGTGAGCGGCGACAATTCTCCACCGTTCCAGTTCGGCTTCTTCGCCTCGGACGATCCCCGCTTCGACGCCGGCGACACCGAACGCGGGCCGCGCTTCAACGTGAGCGATCCGGCGCTCCTGGCCGTCGGCAAGCACAAGCTCACGATCGACGGCGCCCCCTACGCCGACGCCCTCGCCGATATCGACGCCGTCCCCTTCTTCCTCGCCGTAGCGGATCCGGCTCACGCCGTCCCTGAAACCGACACCAGCGACAACGACGCCAGCTTCCTCGGCCTCTTCCACAACGCACCCGCCACGCTCAGCGCGGACGCCCACCCGCTCGTTGTGCGCGGCCGCGACGACCGCGACCGCTACGCCAATGACGATCCCAACGACCGGGTCGAGATTGCCCGCGCCGGCTCGGACCTGGTCATTACCAGCACGCTTACGCGCTTGCCCGTCGCGCTGGCGATGGGCTCGGTCTCGGATGTCCGCGCACTCTTAGGCGGCGGCAACGACCTGGTCAGCGCCGACCCCACGCTGACGTTCCCGTTCGCGCTACACGGCGGACGCGGCGCCGACTCGCTCTCCGCCGCCGCCGCACCGGACCGGCTGTTCGGCGAGGGCGGACCCGATCTCCTGGACGGCCAGGCCGGCGACGATCGGCTCGAAGGCGGCGACGGGCCCGACACCCTGAGCGGCCGCGGCGGAGACGACTCGCTCGACGGCGGCTCGGGCAACGACGTCCTACGCGGCGGCGGCGGAGCCGACCGCATCGAAGGCAACGACGGCGACGACGAGCTACGCGGCGGCGGAGGCGACAATACCATGCTCGGCGGGGCCGGCAACGACCGCTTGCTCAGCAAGTTTGGCGGGGACGTCTACTTCGGCGGCGACGGCAACGATACGCTCGTCGGACGCGCCGGCTCGGACACCCTGTTCGGCGGCCCCGGACGCGACCTCCTGATCGGCCGCGAAGGAAACGACCTGCTCTGCGGCGGGACCGGCGGCGATAGCCTTCAGGGACTCTTCGACGATGATACCCTCGCCGGCGGACTCGGCGCCGACTCCATCGACGGCGGATCCGGCTCCGATACCGCCCGATCCGACGCCCTCGATACCCTGCTCAATACCGAATCTAACATCAGCGACCCCCTCGACACCCTCTGCACTCAACTCGCCGACAACATCCTCGCTCAGCTCATGTAGAGTGGTCGGCGCGGTTCGCTTGCGATAAGCTGCTCGAAGCCGGCCCGTACCCGCCCTTCGACGAGCAGCTCGCATGCCCACGCTCGCTTCGCTGCTGACATTTTCCGATGAAGTCCGCGGAGCGCAGTCCGCCGAGCGCCAGATCGTGGCGCTCGAGTCCACGCTCATCGCACACGGCCTGCCCTGGCCTGTCAACCTGGAGACGGCGCGCGAGACCGAATCGTCCGTGCGCGAAGCGGGGGCCGTACCGGCGACGATCGCGGTGATCGACGGCGTGATCCGGGTTGGCCTCGAGCCGCACGAGCTCGAGCGGCTCGCGCGCGGCAGCGACGTGCACAAGGCCAGCCCGCGCGACCTGCCCTGGCTTGTCGCGACGCGCCGCACAGGCGCGAC
>JBGPMX010000093.1:0-10566 GCA_041487215.1 Planctomycetia bacterium
GCCGGGCGTTCGCATCGGTCGCGAAGTCGAACTATCGGCGTGCCCGTTCCGGCCGGAAGGTGCGGACGACGGCTCGCGCGTACAGGAAAGCTCGGGCGTCGGGCAACGGGGGCGGGAGCCTCGATGAAATTGCCGACCGCTACCGGGACGCCCTGGAGGCGAAGCGGAAGGAGCTGCGTACCGAGCTCGCACAGATTGAGCGGCGGCTGGCGGCACTCTAGCGGCACAAGGGCCGAGCTGGGCGGAGGCCGCGCCGGTGTGATCCGGCGGAGAGCCCCGTGTGCGGAAAACCCGCACGTCTGGTTCGATGAGCGGGAGGTGGAATGGGGGCACCATGGCGCCATAAAGGCGCCAGTATGACCGCGCCACTTCTTGACTCTGCGACGGCGAGGGCCGCATTGGAGGGCGTGATGGCCGGGGGCGAATACGACGAGGACTGGCGCGAACGCGAGCGCGATGCCGGCGAGTGGGAGTACGTCCCCTTCGTCTCGTAGTGCGCGTTCTCGCTGGGGTCGCGCCAAACTTGCCTCCCGAACAAACACGCCGCGACCTTTATGACCTCGCGGCGCGCCTTGACGAACTCCGACTCCAAAGCATGGGGTACAGATCAGTCGCTGCCTTCGTTGCGGCCGTCCGTTTTACAGACCAATACGAGCAAGTCGGGGTGATTGAGTGGGCGCGATTGGCCGTCAAAGGTCGTTAGCCGCCGGGACCGCAAGCATTGCCTAACGAATTAAGGCTTGGAGTCCGCGAAGCCGGAACTCCAATCCTGGGACCTGGGACCAAGAAGCCCGGTGAGCAGGGGTGCCAAGCGGTAAGCTAAGGGTAAAGTCTCAGAGAGGCGAAGAGAGGTACAGTCCCTTGCGGTGTGTGACGTCGGCGCAGCACGCGATATCGTGGCGTTGCCGGGTCGTTCCAGGCCCACTGCCGAGCGGACGTTGTGCCTGGTGAGCCTTCCAGGAGCCCGTTCTGGCGCTCGCAGCGCAGGCGAGGATACGGCGGCCCGAAGGGCGTTGAAGTTGTGCCGCAATCTCGCTGCTGATTTCTCTTATCCCGAGTCGCACAGCACGGCGCGAAAGGCGGGTTCTGGCAGCACCAGCCGCACGAAGCGCGTGCGGTTGCCGCACCGAGGACAACCGGTCCCCGGAGGCGGCCGCGGCGCAAGCGCCACTGCCGTGGCCGTCAGTTCACGGCAGAAGTTGAAATCCTCCGCCATGCGACGCATCTCGTACATCACGGTGATCAGGCGGCACCCCGGCGCGAACGAGTAGTCGGCTACTGGCCGAGCACCGCGTCCCGATCTGGCAGCGGCCGTGGCCACTCGGACGGCGTGATGAGGTTGACGTTCGGCCGCCTGCCGAGGAGTCGTTCGTGGACGGAGAGCCAGTCCCCCGTGATCGCCCTCAGCCCCATGGTCGCAAAGCCTTGCCCTCCCTTGGGGCCAAACCTGCTGACGATCGAGTCCTGGTCGCGGCGCATCTGCACGATGAACGCCTCCGCGTCCTGGCGTAGCGCCGGCACGGAGTTCAAGCCGGGCTGGTGCTTCGCGTCGGGGATTCCTTCGGGGTCGTTGGCGTACATGGCTTCAAAGAGGAGCTGCTGGCCAATGAGCGCGATGTAGTCTTCGGACGCCCGTTCCAGCCGGTGCCGGACGTTCGACGGTGACTCGCCGAGCCCCTGCTCGAGCCCCTGGATCACACCTTCCCTCTCAGAGGCCCACTTTCGCGGGCTTTCGTCTGGTCCCGGAAAAAAGGCCCTCGCGAGTGTCGTGGCCGCCACGTCCAGCGCCACGTCCTCTTCCCACTCGGCAAGCCACAGCTCGCTCCCATAGTACGCCACGGCGGCGAGCACGAAGAGCGCAACCACGAGGTAAGTGTGCCGAAAGACAGCGCGGCCTCGCTGCGCTCGGCCGCAACCAAAATAGGGTCGTGAAACGCGCGCAAAAACACAACATTCTCGGGAACAATAATATAGGGTGGTTCATTGCGGTGCTCCTTCGCTGAGGATGGAGAGCGGCGCAGCGAGCGAGGGGGGGGCAGGCGGCTACTTTTTGCCTCTGCCGAGCATGTCGCGCACGAGCCGCATGAGTTCGCGGCGCGCCCACGCGCCCGGTTCGTCGAACTCGTTGGCCAGCGCGATTTCGAGGACAGCAGCGAACTCGTCCCTGGCCAGGCAGGGCCGCAGGATGTGATCGCGTTTGTCGCCCGGTGCTCATCGCGGTTTGCCTTCGGCACCGCTCTGCCACCGATGCGCCAGCGGCTGGGGTCGAGTACGCGACCCGTGCGATTCTCTTGGGGCACAGCCTGCGGGGGATGACGAGCCACCACACGCACCTGGACCGGGGCGAGATCGAGGGGATGTTGCCGGACCTGCGGGCGGCAGCGCAAGCGGTGGTTCGCGTCCACCGGAGGCGAGCTGCGCTGCTCGACCAGCGAGCCAAAAGAGCCCTGTGAGCTTTGACCGGGACAACGACGGGTTCGGCCGGAAGTGGGTGCCATCGACCGGGCACCGACCTAGAGCGACGGGGGTAACGCCCGGTGGGAAGCTTCGCTCTTCCCGCCTGCCGGGTGAGTTGCAGGCCCGCTGCGGACGCGAGGAAGGCCGGGTGCCTGCGCCGCTTCGGGGGGAAATTCAGCCTCGTTCTGCGTGGTCAGTTGTCCGCGGACGACGTAGAATGGTACATCTCCGGAGCGGAGAACAGTGTGCACGGATGTGCAAGGCTCTGCAAATGAGCTCGACCAAATTGCCCGAATTCGAGCGGCCCCCGGTAATCGAGACCGTGCTTGGGGTCCAGTTTGTCCCGCCCGAGGGCTTTCAGAACGCACATCTTGGCCTGTTTTGGAATCGGCTTGGACGCGACTTGTGGCCGCACGCCACGAATGCCACGCTGATTCCAGAGCAATTCGAGCGATTTGGCGAGATCGCGTGGGGCGGTGGGCTCCAAATCCAGTTGTCCCAGGATGTCTCGTCACGCTTGCAGATTCGCAACGCAGCCGGTGATCGGATGATTCAGATTCAAAAGAACCGGCTCCACTACAATTGGCTGAGGCAGGCTGGCAAAGAGTATCCGCGCTATCCGCAGGTAAAGCCTGAGTTCGAGCAGGTGCTAAGCAAGCTTCAGTCCTTCCTGCTGGCCGAGAATCTGGGCGCCTTAACGCTGAACCAGTGGGAAGTGACCTACATCAATCACGTGCCAAAAGGCGAGCTTTGGACCGAACCTCGGGATCACGGAAAGGTGGTCTTGTTTGCCGTGCCTTCGGTCGTGCCTCACACGACCCGACTGGAGACGCTTGAAGGCGAGTGGCATTACGAGATCCTGCCACAGCGCGGGCGACTTCACGTGCAGATTATGCACGGGCGCCGTGGTACGACAGGCCCGGAGGTGCTCGCGTTGACCCTTACAGCGAGAGGCCCGCTCGACAGTGACGGTGATCCACTGGCCAAGGCTGGTGCGGGCATTGATCTTGGTCGGGAAACGATCGTTCAAGCGTTTAAAGATATTACGTCGTCCGAAGCACACGCACACTGGGGACTGTATGGCAACCGTTGAAAAGCCGTTCACCATCTCGGAACGTGTGAACCGTCTAGTTGGCACGTCTGCGGGACAAACGCAGGCACCAGTGGACCCGGAGGCTAAGCGCGATTGGGACGCTGTGATTGACCGACGCTTGCTCGAATGGGCTCTCCATCCAAATCTGCTTGATGAGGAAGGGCTTATCGCGCCATCCCGCGAAACGATTCGGATTGCTTGCCGCATTGCCGCCGAAATGCGAAACCATGGGCTGCCATCGCCTACGCGCGTTGTTCCGGATGGCGACGGTGGCATCGTCTTTGAACTGGTAGTCGGGTCCTCACTTGAAGTCATGCACATTTACTCAGAATCCCGAGTGGAACTCCTGTACTTCCGTGACGCAAAGCTGTGCGGCCGGCAGCGAGTTCTCTGATAGCCCGCCTGGTCGTCTCAACCCATGTCCTCCGTCGAGCCTATAGACGATGAGGAGATCCTCTATCGCCGGATCCCGGTCTCGACGGGTTGGTACGATCCAATCGCAGGTCTCTCGCCGCAAGCGTTTGCTCCCACTCATCGGGACAAGCATGGCATTTCCGTTGCACGAGCCCGCTTCACAACTATTGAGGGTGCGGCGACAAGCCCAAGCCAACCGCAAAAGCAGTACTACGTCGCTGTTCTGCAGCCAGTCAAAAACCTTCGTTTGAAAGGCATGACTGTCGTGCCGGACCCAAATGACGATGTCGGTGCTGCGCATAGCTTGATTTCAAGCCTCACGTACGAGTCGCGGAACTCGGACCAATCGCGCGAGCAGATGGTTTTGTTGGCGACGAAACTAACAAGCGAAGTGAAGGGTCCGTTCCCACCGAATCCGGCTGTTTAGACTAGACAAGAACCCGCTTGGCCGAATACTGGTCCGCGCCAGGTTGCGCGGCCTCTTGCAAAGCAGACACTTCCTGCCGCTATGATGGCTGAGTGCCATTCGAGCTCCCGCGCACGCTCAAGCCCATGCTCTGCCATTCGGGCGCGGCGTTCGACTCAGACGACCATGCTGTCATCCCGTGTTGCGTCCGGGCGCGGTGGGTCGAGCCGGACGTGGTCTGCCGGATGAGCTCCACCGAACGGATGGAAAACGGCGGGCTGCGGGCGGCGGTGATAGAGAACGTGTACCGCGAGACAAACCCAAACCAGTTCCGCACGCGAGCTGGCTGAGATCCGTTTCAGAATCCCCGCCGCGTCCGCTCTGCCGCCGCGATCGACTGGCGAAGCTCCTCAAGTCGGCCACTCCTCGCTTCCCGCTCCTGCGGCTCGAGCAGCTTCTCCCCAACCGCAAACTCGGCGATCTCCCGGAACTCCAAGAGGCATGACCGTGCCAGAGCCCGGGGGCTCTTTCCACCCGAGCTCGACTTGGTTACGCTGCGGCGGCCTTTCGCTGAGCATGCTGCCCCCCCGTGGACCGCCGGGGGAACTGAACGGGATCACGAGCCGGTATGATCGCGGCGACAAGCCGCTTTTGCAACGGACCACTTCAACAATGTGCGGGCAATACAGGCTCCGAACGCCGGCCGCGACTATGGCCCAGATCCTCGGAATGGCGGTCCCCGGGAAACGCTCGATCTGCTGGCACGGGAGCGTGTTGAGCTCCTGCGTACCGACGAGGCGGGCACGATTGGCGAAAGGCGGTCCGGACTGGCACGCGGGCCGCATGCCGCCTGGTGAGTTCCGCCGATTCCTGCGCCAGCAGATGGTGAGTGGGAACGCCCGCTACGTGATCTGCGACTACGATCCGGACGTAACGGGCAGGCTACGCATGGAGATCTTCCGCTTGCTCGCGGAGCAGGCGGGATGAGGCGGATGCAAGCGTGCGCCTGAATGCGATTTATGCGACGACTGCTGCCGGTCGGAGGAGAAAAGCAGAGGTGAGGGAGCTTATCAAGCACCTTCAGCCCGACAACCCGTATCGCGGCAACGTGGTGCGATCCCTCCAAGGGATAGACGCCGTAGCCGCTGTCGAGGCGGGATTGAAGTAAGGAGCTCCTTCGTAGGCACGACTGAGGACCTCCGGCTATGCCCCGACTCCGTTTCTCGATGACCACGCTGCTCGTTGCGGTAGGCGTCATCGCGATTGGCTGTGCGGCGCTGCGGTACGCCAGCCCGCTTGTGGCGGGCTGGGCACTCACAGTGACCCTTCCGACGATGCTCCTGGCGATCCTCGCCGCCGTCGCCCGTCCGGGAAGAGTTCGAATGTTCTGGGCGGGCTTCGCGCTCTTTGGATGGGGGTATTTTGTGGTGGTGTTCGTGCCCGTCTTCTACACCTCCATCGGACGCTACCTCGTGAGCTCGACGGTGACCTCCGCGGCGTATCCGATGTTCACACGTCCGGAGTCACCACCCGCCCCATCCAGGCCGGGCGAGATCGTTGTGTGGGCTCGAGCGAACCACAGACTCCTTGTTAATGGTGAGCCGGTCGAGCGAGCAGGCCTCGTGGACGAACTCAAGCGGCGAGGACGTGCCGAGGACCGGCCGACAGTATCCATGTACGTGGAGATCCCTGAGCAGTACGAAGTGATCTTGCGCGCTGCTGGTTCGGCGGGAATCGGCCCAACCTCGGTTGATATATTCTCCATTGGCATGCTCCCAAACGTCGACGACTTCGAACGTGTTGGCCACATACTGTTCGCTCTCCTGTTCGCGCTCGTCGGCGGCCTGCTCGCCAGGTGGCTGCTCGGGTCGCCGGGGCAGCGTGAGTCTGGCACGACCGCTGCGCAGGTGGCGTCTCGCCCATGACGAACTTTCGATCCTATCGGGCGCTCTTTGTCGGGACCCTGGTGGTTCTCATGATCGGCGTGATGTCCCTCACGAGCTGCGTGTTCTTCCGGCCCAGCTGGCAGGGATACCGCGCGTCTCGCGCTGTCGAAGCGCTCGTGCGGGCCGTGGAAGCTCAGGACGGGGACGCAGACGTGACATCACAAGCAAATTGGTGGGACGCCACTACTCGGCTGGGAAGTCCGGCCGCCACTTCCGGACGATGAAATCGACAGGGCGAATCTTGTCCGAACCGCGAGACTGGGTCTTGGCAGCCTCGCGCCACGGGCCACGGGGCCGCAGGGCCAGCAAGTAGAGAACGAGCCCGGTCACGAGGTACCCCGCCGACCAAAGCGCCGCCATCGCGCGAAACCGACCGAGTGAGATCTGGAACGGCGGTGACAGCCCCACGTCGACGGTATCGCACAGCACCAGCATCCAGCACTGAACCGGTGCGCTCATCGTCATGAAGGCGTGCTGGACCGAACCCGGCGGCTGGAACATCGCCGCCCCCAGCGGGATGAAGAAGCCACCCAAGAGCCCGATGCCGAGCGTGACCCCAAGTCCTCGACTTGCCCGCGCCGCGGAGAGCCCTATCAGGAGTCCCAGGGTGACGGCGAGCCAGCCGGCGGCCAACGCGTTCACGCAGACGAGCGCGAACCCGCACCACGTCGTGCGCCCGAATCCCAGGAGCATGCCCGCAAGCAGAACCGGCAACGCCATCACGCCGGCCTCGAGCCGCAGCAGGCGCACGAGCTTCGCGTTCACGACCTCGCTCTGCTCCAGGTCCGTCACGCGGAGCAGATCGAAGAGGCCCCGCTGTCTCTCCTCGTCGAAAGCGCTTGCCCCGGCAATCGCGAGATAGGGGAGGCCGAAGAAACTTAGGTGCAGGAAGATCGCCATGCCGCCCAATAGGTTCAGCCGCGGCGGCCCGCCGGGGACCCGTGCCGCAGCGGCGCCGCCGTACCCATCCCATCCGAGCAGCGCGAGCACGCACAAGCTGCCGGCGACATACAGCCACCAGGTCGCCCGCTCGACGCCGCCAGCCGGTCGCGCCCAAAGCTCGCGCCACAACACCGGAGAATCGCCGACATTGCGGGCATGATCCGAGACGCCCCAGCCGAGCAGACCGCGCCGCCGACGCGCGAGCCGGCTCGCAGCCAGCTCGTCCGATCGACGCCACGCCACGCGAAGTGTCCGACACGCGGCGACCGCGGCAACTGCCCCGGCGAACAGGGTGGCGGCAAGCGACGGAGTATAGTCCGCCCAGGCAACCCCCGTGGATGACCCGGTGGTGGCGAGCAGCTGGAACGCGTTCATGCGCAGGAGCCAGTCCGGCAGTCCGAGCGGTTTTCCCACCAGCGCGGCCACGAAGCGAACCGCCGGAAGAGAGTACCAGGCCGCCTGAAACAGGTAGGCGGAGAGCAGGGCGCCGGCCATTTGCCGGCACCAGACCGATGCGAGCACCGCGAGGGCAGAACCCGCCCAGGCGACTGCCAACGCGAGCAGCAGGTCCGCGAACACCCGCAGCGGTGCCACACCGCCGAGCAACAGGCAGAGAGCAACGAGCGGAAGGCCCGCCAGGACCAATTCTGCCACCCGCGCCCACGCCATGATCAGCTTTCCCATCACGATCTCGGCATCGGTCAGGCAGCTGGCGAACAGCAAAACCAGCGTTGCACGATTCCGCTCCTCGGTCAGCGCCCCGGCAGCAGCCATCGGAGCGACAATGACCACGGTGAAGAGCTGGCAGATCCGAAAGGATTCATAGAACGAGTGCGCCACGGCGGGCAGGCGTAGCACCGGCTCGTTCGAGCCGGCGACGCCCGGTGTGTCGCGGTAGGCGAAGAGCAGCACGACCCACAGGAAACCGACGTAGAGAGACCGAATCGGCCAGCGCGTGCCGCGGCGACCCGACCGCACCCATTCGGACCAGAACACCGGGCCGACCATCGGGGTCCCTCGAAAGCTAAATCACTTGAGCGGTGCCTCGGCGAGTGCTTTGCAATGCAAAGTTAACGGGGCCGCAGCGACCCGTCAACGCGGGTAGCCCCGTTTCCGGTGATCAACCTGAACTGCCAAGCGGCGGGGTGCGGCGCGCGCCCGCGCGGGGGAGGACACGGTGCCGCCAGGCGACCGCAGCCACACAGAGGGAATCCGCCACGGAGTGGCGGGCCACAGTCTCCCCTTTCCGCCTTGAGAATCGCGCGCCGTTAAGCCAACATGGTCTAGGGTGATCGCGCCGCCCGATGGCCGAACGGCGTCCGCGTCGCGCTTTGCCCAGATTCCTTCCCGCCACCCGCCCGCTTGCCCTCGATTGCCGAGCCGCGCCGCTCGGGGCGCCGAGGGATGTAGGTCCGATGGTCGCCTCGGGACAAAATCGATGAGACGGGGGACGCGCTTGCTCACAGCGCATACACGCCTATGAACCCGCGCCACGTTCGATTCGTTCTCTCGACCGTGTTCGCCATCCTGGCGCCGGTCGCGGCGGCGACTGCCGCCGAACCGGGCAAGCACTGGGCGTTCCGAGCGCCGGAGCGGCCGCCGCTGCCGCGCGTGACGAACGAGGCCTGGGTGCGCAACCCGATCGACGCGTTCGTCCTCGCCCGCCTCGAGAAAGAAGAATTCGCTCCGTCGCCCGAAGCGGACCGGGTCACGCTGCTGCGGCGGCTCAGCCTGGACTTGATCGGCCTGCCCCCCACCATCGCGGAGATCGACGCCTGTCTCGCGGATACGAGCGCGGACGCGTACGAGCGGCAGGTCGAGCGGCTGCTTCGGTCGCCGCACTACGGCGAGCGTTGGGGACGGCACTGGCTCGATGCCGCGCGCTACGCGGACTCGGACGGTTATGAGAAAGACAAATCGCGCCAGGTCTGGTTCTATCGCGACTGGGTCATCCACGCGCTCAACCGAGACCTGCCGTACGACCAGTTCGTGATCGATCAGATCGCGGGAGATCTCCTGCCCGGCGCCACCCAGGACCAGATCGTGGCCACCGGCTTCCTGCGCAACTCGATGATCAACGAGGAGGGGGGCGTCGAGCCCGAGCAGTTCCGCATGGAGGCCATGTTCGACCGCATGGAGGCGGTCGGCAAAGCCATCCTCGGCCTCACCATCCAGTGCGCGCAGTGCCACAACCACAAGTTCGATCCGCTCACGCAAGAAGAGTACTACCGGATGTTCGCGTTCCTGAACAACGACCACGAGGCGAACATCGCCGTCTACACGCCCGACCAGCAGATGCGCCGCGCCGAGCTTTTCCGGCACATCCAGGAGATCGAGGCGGGGCTCCGCGCGGCGAAACCGGACTGGCTCGAGCGGATGGCCGAGTGGGAAGAGCAAGTCCGCGGCGGCCAGCCGGAGTGGATCGTGCTGCGGCCGGATGTAGACGAAATTTCAACGGGCGGGCAGAAGTACCTGCCGCTGGACGACGGCTCGTTCCTGGCCCAGGGCTATGCGCCCACGAAGCATCGCGTGAAGTTGACGGTGCCGAGCGACGCCCAGAACATCACGGCGTTTCGCCTGGAGCTCTTGCGCGACCCGAACCTGCCGATGGGCGGCCCGGGCCGTTCCACCAAGGGGACGGCGGCGCTCACCGAGTTCGAGGTCGAGGCGGCGCCGGCCGACGCGCCGGACAAGACCGAGAAGGTCAAGTTCGTCCGCGCGACTGCGGACATCGAGCTGCCCGAGACGCCGCTCGACCCCATCTATGACGACAAGAGCGGCAAGCGCCGCGTGACCGGCCCGGTCGCTTTCGCCATCGACGGCAAGGAAGAAACGGCGTGGGGGACCGACGCCGGGCCCGGGCGGCGCAACCAGCCGCGTCAGGCCGTGTTCACCGCCGAGGCGCCGATCGCGCACGCAAGCGGTACGACCCTCACCTTCTACCTCAGCCAGAAGCACGGCGGCTGGAACAGCGACGACAACCAGAATCATAACCTGGGCCGCTTCCGCCTCTCGATCACCACGGCGCCGGACGCCGTAGCCGACCCGCTGCCCGCGGCGCTGCGCGCCATCCTGTCCGTGCCGCGCGACCAGCGCACGCCCTCCCAGGTGGACGCCCTCTTCGGCTACTGGCGCGGCACCGTAACCGAATGGAAAGAAGCCAACGAGCGGATCGATGACGTGTGGCGGCAGCACCCCGAGCCGGCCACGCAGCTGGTGCTGCGGGCGCGCGAAGCGCTGCGCGGCACGCACATGCTCGAACGCGGGGATTTTCTCAAGCCCGCCAAGCCGGTCAGCCCCGGAGTCCC
>JBGPMX010000094.1:0-10566 GCA_041487215.1 Planctomycetia bacterium
CGAACCAGGCGTCGAGCACCGCGGTGCGGCTCGCGCGGCAGCCGCGCGCCCGCCTTTCTGGTTCCGACCGGCGCTGCGCTACGCCGGCGCCGCTGCCAGCGTCGCGCTGGCGCTGGGTTTCAACCAGCTCTTCCAGCCGGTGACGCATCACTTCCACTCGCCTCTCTTCTTCGCCGCCGTCATGCTCAGCGCATGGTTCGGCGGGCTCGGGCCCGGGTTGCTCACCATTCTGCTCTCGGCGCTCGCGCTGGACTACTTCTTCATCTCACCCGAGACGGCCCTGTTCTCCGACTGGGCCGGCCTGACCAAGCTGGGCATGTTCGTGCTCGTGGCGCTGCTGATCAGCGTGCTCACCACGGCCAGCCGCTGGCTGGAGGAGCGATGGCGCCGCCGCGTGGACGAGCTGTCCGAGGCGGATCGCCGCAAGAATGATTTCCTCGCCATGCTCGCACACGAGCTGCGCAATCCGCTGGCACCCATACGGAACGCCCTGGACATCATGCGGCTGTCCGAGGCCGACCCCGCAACCGCGGCGCAGGCCCGCGAGCTCATCGAGCGGCAGGTGCGGCAGCTCAGCATGCTGGTCAACGACCTGCTCGATGTGTCGCGCGTGCAGCAGGGCAAGGTCCAGCTGCGCCGGGAGCCGCTCGACGTCGCCGCCGCCGTCTCCGGCGCGCTGCGGACGGCACGGCCCGCCATCGCCGCGCGCGCGCACGAGCTTATCCTCAGCCTGCCCCCCGAGCCGCTCATCGTGGATGCTGACCCGATTCGCCTGGAGCAGGTCCTGACCAACCTGATCCATAACGCCGTGAAATACACCGAGCCGGGCGGCATCATCCGCATCACGGTGCGGCAGCAGCAGGATATGGTCGAGGTACGGGTGCGCGACACCGGCATCGGCATCACCTCCGACATGCTGCCGCGCGTGTTTGACCTCTTTACCCAGGCCGAGAACGCGCTGGGCCGTTCCCAGGGAGGGCTCGGCATCGGGCTCACCCTCGTGCGACGCCTCGTGGAGATGCACGGCGGGAGCGTCTATGCCTACAGCGCCGGCCTTGGGCAGGGCAGCGAGTTCACCACCCGGTTGCCGCTCGCCGCCGACCACGGCGGCGCCCGCCACGCGGATCAGGCAAGAAGCGGCCGGCCGCTTGCAGTCGGGGGGGACTCGCCCAAGACATGGGGGAGCTCGGTCGAGGGCGGCGAAGCTCAGCACCCGTAACCTCTTGCCCGATGGCTCGCTTACGGCCAGCCGGCCTTGACTCCGCGGCCCCACCGCCGCCACAGTTCGTAGACGGGTGCGCCGAGCAGCACCAGCACCAGGCCTGGCCAGGTGCTCGAAGGGCGGTACACGAACAGCACCGCCACGATCGTCGCCGCTCCCGCGATGTAGAGCGCCGGCACCACGGGATAGCCGACCGCGCGGTAAGGGCGCTCGGCGTCTGGCCGGGTCACCCGCAGGCGGTAGATGCCCAGGATGGTCAGGATGTAAAAGAGGAGCGCGGCCGAGACCACGTATTCGAGCAGGTCGCCGTACAGATTGCCGTACGCGCCGGTCGCGGCGTCCCACGTGCGGGGTAGCACCAGCGCGGCCGACCAGATTCCCTGGAGCACCAGCGCCGCCGCCGGCACGCGAGCTGTGTTCAGGCGCGCGACCCAGCTGAAGAACAACCCGTCGCGCGCCATCGCGTAGTAGGCGCGAGCGCCAGCCAGGATCAGGCCGTTGTTGCAGCCGAACGTGGACACCATGATGGCAACGGCCATGGCCGTCCCCCCGACGCCGGGCAACACCTTCTCCGCTGCCGCCGCGCCGACCCGGTCCTCCTTGGCATCCTGGATCTCGTGGAACGAGAGCACCGCCAGGTAGGCCAGGTTCGCGAGCAGGTAGAGCGTGATCACCACGGCGGTGCCCATCCCCAGTGCCCGCGGGATCGTCCGCCGCGGGTCCCGCACCTCGCCCGCCGTGAACGTGATGTTGTTCCAGGCGTCTGATGAGAAGAGCGAACCCTTCTGCGCCACGCAGATCGCCACGAATAGCCCGAACGCCGAGACGGCCGACACGCCGGGGCTGATCGGCACAAAACCGCGCCGCGTCCACCACGGCTCGTGCAGCGCGTTGCCCGAACGGAACGCCCAGGAAAGCCCGATCACAATGAGCGCGAGTAACGCCCCGGTCTTCGCGGTCGTGAAGACGTTCTGGACGGTCTTGCCGTACTCGAGCCCGCACGTGTTCGTCCAGGTCAGGAGTGCGATCATGAGGATGGCGACCAGTTGGGCCGTCGACAGCGAGAACGCGTAGGCGGGGGTGAGGTGCAGCGGGGCGATCAGGTAGCGATCCTCGGCGATCAACGGCCAGAGCACGCCCAGGTACTTCGCGAACGCCACAGCCACCGCCGCGATCGTGCCGGTCTGGATCACCAGGAAGAGCGTCCAGCCGTAGAGGAAGCCCCAGAACGGCGAGAACGCCTCACGGAGGTACACGTACTGCCCGCCGGCACGCGGCATCAACGCCGCCAGCTCGCCGTACGATAGCGCCGCCGTCACGGTGAGGAGCCCGGTCACCACCCAGGCGACGAGCAACCAGCCCGGGCTCCCCACCTGCCGCGCCATCTCGGCGGACACGATGAAGATGCCCGACCCGATCATCGACCCGACGACGACCATCGTGGCGTCGAACAGGCCGAGCCCGCGGCGGAACTCCGTGTCGAGTTCCATGGCGGGCGCGATCTCTGCGTCCCGAGCTGGTGCATCGGCCATGATGGTCCCTCCGAGCCGGCGAATTCTAACCGTTCGACGCCTGGCACGAAACGCCGTCTTCGTAGCGTCCCAATCTGTGGAGGTGAAAATGGGGTGGCACGTCCCTGAGTCTTCGAAGGGCGTGCGGGCGGCGGGGTCGGGAGACCCGCGCCGAACAGGACACTCGGCGGGCGGCGGGGTCGGGAGACCCGCGCCGAACAGGAGGGCGTGCGGGCGGCGGGGTCGGGAGACCCGCGCCGAACAGGACACTCGGCGAGCGGCGGGGCCCGGAGACCCGCGCCGAACAGGACGAGCGCAGGCCCGCCGGCTCCTTGCCGCGCGCGCCTGGTTCGGCGAGAATCAGCGTCACACGATCGCAGCGCGCGGACCGACCTTCCGACCGCTGCTCGGCCCGAGCGGACGGCTGTCCCGCGCCCCCTGAGGTGCTCACGCTTATGCGACGCACAACGCTCTTCCGCCTCGCCTGCTCCACCGCACTCGTATGGCTCGGCGCCGCCCGCCCCGCGCGGGCCGATGACTTGCCGCCCCGGTACAGCGAGCGCTGGTTTTACGCTTCGCACAACGAGTTGGTCGAACAGAACGTCGACCGGCTTGTCGCGCTCATCCAGCGCGCGGGCAAGAGCGGTTACAACGGGCTGCTCCTGGCCGACTACAAGTTCAACATTCTGGAGCGCATGCCGCCCCACTACTTCAAGAACGTGGCGCGCGTGCGCGACGCGGCCGCCGCGGCCGGCATCGAGATCATTCCCGCCGTCTTCCCGATCGGCTACAGCGCCGGCCTGCTCGCGCACGATCCGAACCTCGCCGAAGGGCTTCCCGTCGAGGCGGCGCCGTTCGTGGTGCGGGCGCGCCAGGCGGTGCTCGACGCACAGCCGGCCGCGCACATCGTGAACGGAGATCTCGAGCAGGCTCGCGGAGATCGCTTCACCGGGTTTTCGTTCCAGGACGACCCGGGCGCGACCAGCTTCGCGGACCACGAGGTGGTCCACCACGGCAAGAGCTCCTGCCGGATGCAGGACATCGGCAAGCACAACCGCTACGGCAACTGCCGGCTGTCGCAACGCGTGAAAGTCCGGCCGCACGCCTGTTACCGGCTGTCCTGCTGGGTGAAGACGCGCGACCTCGAGCCGGCAAACGGCTTCCGTCTGCTCGCGCTGAGCACCGACCCCGGCGCACGGCCGCTGACGTTCTTCGAGGGCCGGCTGGACAAGACCCAGGACTGGAAGCCGTTGGACGTGGTGTTCAACAGCCTGGACGAGACAGAGGTCCAGGTCTATGCCGGCGTCTGGTCCGGCGGCTCAGGCACGCTCTGGGTGGACGACATCGCGATCGAGGAGCTGTCGCTCGTCAACGTGCTGCGCCGCGAGGGCTGCCCGCTGGTCGTCGCCGCCGCGGACGGCGGCACGGTGTACGAGGAGGGGCGCGACTACGAGCCGGTGCGCGACCCGCAGCTCGGTCAGGTTCCCTACGCGGGTGAATTCGACTTTGGGCACGACGGTGC
Organism: Planctomycetia bacterium; assembly: GCA_041487215.1. GTDB lineage: Bacteria > Planctomycetota > Planctomycetia > JALXBF01 > JBGPMX01 > JBGPMX01. The sequence continues at coordinate 4,256 of JBGPMX010000094.1, forward strand.
CCCCATCCAGCTCACAGCCGGCTCGCGCATTCGGGACGGTGCGAAACTCCGCGTCAGCTGGTACCACCCCGTGGCGGTGCACGGGTCGCAGCTCATGTGCTGCCTGACCGATCCCAAGGTGGATGCGCTGCTGCGCGACCAGGCGCAACGGGTCAACGCGCTCTTCGAGCCGAAAACGTTCTTCATGTCGCACGACGAGATACGCGTGGCGAACTGGTGCGCGGCCTGCCGGGCACGCGACCAGACGCCGGGGCAGCTGCTGGCGGACCAGGTCCGCCGATCGCTCGACATCCTTCGCGAGCTGAACCCGCGCGCCCGCGTGGCGGTCTGGTCGGACATGTTCGACCCGAACCACAACGCCGTGGACCACTACTACCTGGTAAACGGCACGCTCGAGGGGTCGTGGGAGGGGCTGCCGCCGGATGTGCTCATTGCCAACTGGAACAGCGGCAAGGCCGAGGCAAGCCTGCGGTTCTTCGCCGAGCGCGGGCACTCCCAGGTCATCGCCGGGTTCTACGACGGCGACCTCGCGAACTTCCGGAAATGGGACGCGGCATCGCGCGGCGTGCGCGGCGTCGTGGGGTTCATGTACACAACCTGGCAGAACCGCTACGACCTGCTCGAGTCGTACGGCCAAGCCATGCGTGGCGATGGCGATCCGTCGAAGTAATCGTGCGATCATGAAACGGCCCGACGCACGGAAATGCCCGAGCCGGCGTCGCGGCCGGCTCGCCGCGCTGGGTGCGGCGGTGCTCTGCCTCGCGTCGTTCACCTGCTCGAGATCGCCGCAGGACGCGAGCGGCCCGCGGGGCAGCGTGCAGCCCGCACGCGCGGGAGCAACCGCCGGCCCGCCGGGCGCGCACGAGATGCCCACCGCTGAGTACTCCGCATTCGTCGCGGAATCGCTCGTGTATCTGGCGGAGAGCATGGAGCGGTGCAAGAGCGAGTTCCAGCTCGGCGAGCACGAAAGCTTCGTGTGGGATCAGCCAACAGCAACCCTGACCTTTTCCGACGGGGGAAAGCCGACCGTCGTGGCGCACGTCCAGTTCGTCGGGCTGCTCGACACGGCTGCGCACACCTGGTCGTGGGCCTGGGCGGTGCCGGATGTGGCCGAGCCGGCCAAGGAGCAAACCGAGCGGGTACGGCAGTTCGGCGCGAGCCGCGTGCTGCCGCAGCTCACCACGCCGCAGTGGGAAGCGTCCCACGAGGACGCGTGGGCGATGACCGCAGTCGCCGCCCGGATCCTGGAGGCGAAGGGGGCCTATCGGGCGCCGTCGGACGATCACACGTCAGCCTTTTTGGTGTTCACGGACATCGCCCGCGCCGCGCCCGGCGAAAACGCGGACGAGCCAGCGCCGAGCGGAACGCGCGACGAGTGAGCCCTGCCGATTTTAGATTTTGGATTGGGGGGCCACGGACAGCGCGTGCAACGAGTCGGCCGTGCCTTCTGGGGTTGACCGGTTAACCGGTTGACCAGGCCGGACCCGCTCACGGCTTGGCCTGGAACGCGGCCTGGGCTCGCTTGCGCATTTCCTCGGGAGATAGGTCCTCTTTGTGAGTCGCGACGTGCCAGAGGTGCCCGAACGGGTCCTCGAACGTGCCCGACCGGTCGCCGTAGAACTGGTCCTGCACCGGCCTGAGTATCTTGGCGCCGGCCGCCACCGCCTGGCTGGCCCGTGCATCGACGTCCTCGACGTAGAGGAGAATGCTCACCGGCGACCCGCCGATCGTCTGCGGGCCGCGCGCCCCCATCTCGGGGTGCTCGTCGGCCAGCATGATGACGGAATCGCCGATCCGAAGCTCCGCGTGCCCCACCCTGCCATCGGGGCCGACCATGCGCATCTGCTCGGTCGCACCCCACGCTTTCTTGTAGAAGTCGATGGCGCTCGCCGCCCCCTTCACGATCAGGTAAGGCGTGACACTGTGGTAGCCGTCGGGGATCGGTTTGACTGCCATGGCGGTTCCCTCTTGATGATGGTTGCTCGCAACGACCAAGAAAAGCAGGCGAAAACGGACGCCCCGCACGCGCACCAGCCCGCTCGAGCGTCCCACGAGAAAGAATAACCGGATGCCGGAAGCAGCGAAACGGTCAACCGCGTAGTGGGGTCCGTGTGGCTGGATACCCCCCCTGTCCCCTTCTTGCCAAGCGCGGGACAGAGGGTCGGATTTCAAACTGACCCACTACCGTGAACCGCTTGCGATGCATGGTTCGGCACGCTATCGTCCACCGTGTAGGGAAGGTGTGAACGGCGGCACGAACGGCACGAGCCGGCATCCGGAGCGGCACGACAATCCACCGCCCGTCCGTCTGCGTCCGGAGCGATGAGGAAGTAATCCGATGCGACGACTCAAGCTCAGTTTGCTGGGGGGCGCGATCGTCGCCGCCCTGGTCTCGCCCGTTGCCGCCCTGCCCAAGAACGCGTCCAGCCATCACCGCTGGGCACAGTCGTCCAACCGCAATCGCTGGAGTCCGAGTCACCCGAGGAAGCCGCAGGGTAACTCGCCGGCGGGCGAACCGGCCGGAGGCGGGTACGCCGCACACCATCCGCAGTACGGCCGACTTTTCTATTCGTCCGCGCATCGGTCGCCCGCCAGCTCGATCGCAGCGCGCTCGGCGGTGAAGCACGACTACATGAAGCGGAGCGGCTACGCGAGCGGCCGGCCGGGCTACGTTGTCGCGCACGTCGTGCCGCTCACGCACGGCGGGTCGGACACTCCCAGCAACATGGAATGGGTGAGGGCCAGCGACCTGGACACTTATCTTCGCGACCGCACGTCCCGGCTGTACCCGTCGTACCGCGAGCGTACGGCGTTCCCGCACTGATCGTCCTGACAACCCTGACGGCCTTCCGAGCTCCGCTCCGCGCAGCCTGACGTAAACTAAGTGGGTCCGCAGAAGGAGGTACGTCAGGCTTTCCAGCCTGACTGCTCGTCGGCAGCAGCTTTGTCAGGCTGGAAAGCCTGACGTACGCCCGATCAGTAGCCTACGTTGTTCTGTGGACCTACTTAGAGTCCAATGCGGGGTGCTGAGCGTAACACGGAGATCCGGCGCATGCGGTGGGGTATGGGCAAACGAGCGGAGCGGCGGCGCAGCTCGGCCGCCGCGCACCCGGCCGGTCCAGCCAGCGCCCCCGGTGCGGCGATTGCCGACGGGGGGCTGGGAGTGTACGACCGCGGCACGCGGCGGGAGTGGTTGCGAGTCGGCGGCCTCGGCCTGCTCGGGCTCTCCCTGCCCCGGCTGCTGCTCGCCGAGTCGCGCGCCAGCGCCGCCGCAGCCGTGCAATCGTGCGTCGTCTTCCTGCTGCACGGCGGCCCGAGCCAGCTCGACGTCTGGGACCTGAAGCCGGCTGCGCCCGCCGAGGTGCGCGGGGAGTTCGAGCCGATAGCGACCAGCGTGCCGGGGATCCAGATCGTCGAGCATCTTCCGCGGCTCGCACGCATGGCGCAGCGATTCACGATCGTGCGGTCCATGACCCACACGTCGCTGTTCCACAACTCGGCGACGTACCTGGTGACCACGGGCCAGACGCCGCAGCGCGAGTTGATCGCGTTCACGCCATCGGACAACGACTTCCCGCATGTCGGCGCGCAGCTCGCGCTCAAGCGGCCCGCGGCGGTCGACGTGCCGACGGCGGTCTCGCTGCCGGACCCGGTGAGCGACGGTCCGTACACGACGCCGGGGCAGAACGGCGGCTTCCTGGGCGCCCGCTACGCCCCGTTCCGGCTCTACGGCGATCCCAACGACGACGCGTTCGCCGTCGACGGCCTGAGCGGCAACCCCGCCGCGGACTCGCTGGGCACGCGCCGCACGCTTCTCGAAGCGGTCGACGCCCAGCTGGGTGCGCTGGCGGGCGATCGGCGCATCGAGCAGATGGAGCGGCACCAGCAGCGCGCGTTCGGGTTGCTCGCGTCCCGTGCCACGCGCACCGCCTTCGACCTGTCTCGGGAATCGCCCGGCGCACGCGCGCGCTACGGCCGGCACAAGCCCGGCCAGAGCCTGCTGCTGGCCCGCCGGCTCGTCGAGGCGGGGGTGCGGCTCGTGACGGTCTATTGGGGCGGCAGAGTGAACAACCCCCTACCCCACTGGGACACGCACTTCAACAACAACCGCCGCCTGCGGGACGAGCTGCTGCCGCCGTTCGACCAGTGCTTCTGGGCTTTCCTCGAGGATCTTCACGAGCGGGGCCTGCTCGCCCGCACGCTCGTCGTCTGCATGGGGGAGTTCGGCCGTACACCGCGCTTCGGTCAGTTCACCGGCAACGGGGTGGACCAGACGGGCCGTGATCACTGGGCGGAGTGCTACTCGATCGTCGTGGCCGGCGGGCCGGCCGCGGGCGGCCGCGTACTCGGCCGCTCGGACCGCTTCGCGGCCTACCCCGCCGACGATCCGTACACGCCGCAGGACCTCACCGCCAGCATCCTGGATGCGCTGGGCGTGAACCCGCACGACGAGCTGCGCGACGGGTTCGGGCGGCTGGTGCCGCTGAGCACCGGGCGGGTCCGCGCAGCGCTGTTCCGAGCCTGAGGGCCCGCGCAAAAATAACTTGACCAATTGACCTACGAATGGAGCGACTGCGCGATCAAGGGCCCGTGACGACGAGCGAGACAAGCTCGGAGCAACAACGAGCTTCATGCACGGAGCTCGCCCGCAGTTGCTCCATTTCCGGCCGGCTCACGCGGCCGCGCCAGCTATGAAAGAGAGAATCCGCCGAGCTTCATGGCCGTTCGGGTCGGCCGACGTGAAGCACAGTCCACAGTCCATCCGCGGCGAATTCTCTCTTGCAAGTGGGTCAATTTGTACAAGTTATTTTTGCGCGGGCCCTGACCGAACCAGTTGCCAAGCCTTCCCGCGGAGCCGCTGGAACCAGCGGCCGCCGCCGATTACCATGACTCGCCATTGGTCCCCCCACAGGAGAAACACCGATGTCACGCATCGCATGCATCGCCCTGGCGCTCGTCGTCGTGCTCTGGTCCGGCATGGTTGTGCTCCGCGCCGCGACGGGCGCCAAGGCCAAGACAGCAGAGAGGTTCTTCGAGATGCGGACCTATACGGCGGCCGCCGGCAAACTGGACGCGTTGCACGCCCGCTTTCGCGACCACACGAACAAGCTGTTCGAGAAGCACGGCATGACCATCATCGGCTACTGGACCCCGGCCGACAAACCGGGCTCCGAGAACACCCTGGTCTATATCCTGGCGTACCCGGACCGGGCATCGCGCGAGAACTCCTGGAAAGCGTTCCAGGCCGACGCCGCATGGCAGAAGGCGCGTGCCGAATCCGAAAAGGACGGCAAGCTGGTCGACAAGGTACAATCGGTGTTCCTGGAGCCGACCGACTACTCGCCGATCCGGTAGGTTCGGCCGTGTTGGGCGTCGAGAGTTGAACCCATTGAGAAAGGACCCCGAATGCGATCGCGCATTTTCGCCGCTCTATGTGCCACCGCTCTGTGTGCCGTGCTCTTCGTGCTGAGCGGCCACGCCCAGGACAGCCGTACGCAGCCGAAGGCCTCTGCCTCGGAACCGGGGAGCCCGCTCAAGACACTCCAGGAAAAGGCCAGCTACGGCATCGGTCTCAACATCGGCAAGGATTTGAAACGGCAGGCGCTCGACGTGGACCCGAGCATCCTGTGTCAGGGGCTACACGATGCGCTCGGCGGCAAGAAGGCACGGCTGAGCGACGCGGAACTTCGCGAGGCGCTGGCTTCCTTCGAGAAGCAGTCGGAGTCCAAACGCGCCGCAAATGCCAAGGAACTGGGGGACAAGAACAATCGCGAGGGGGACGATTTCCTCGCCGAGAACAAGAAGAAGGAGGGGGTGAAAACGCTTGCGAGCGGCCTGCAGTACAAGGTGCTCCGAGCGGGGAGCGGAAAGCCGCCCAAGGCCAGCGACACCGTGACCACGCACTACCGCGGCACCCTGCTCGACGGTGCCGTATTCGACAGTTCGTACGACCGCGGCGAGCCGGCCACGTTTCGTGTCGGCGAAGTGATCCCCGGCTGGCGCGAGGCGCTGCAGCTCATGCAGCCGGGCGCGAAGTGGCAGCTCTTCGTGCCGGCCAAGCTGGCGTACGGCGAACGCGGCGCCCCGCCCGACATCGGCCCGAACGCCACGCTCATCTTCGAGGTGGAGCTGCTCTCGATCAAGTGAGCCCCCCACCTCGATCGTGTCCTAATCTAGGGCCTCGTCACTCTTCGACGGATGCCACGGACCGTGAGTGTAACGAGTCGGCCGTGATTATGTGCGTGCGATCTCTCTGCGTCGCCACCGAGATCCTTCGCTGCGCTCGTGCCTCGCTCCGCTCAGGATGACAA
>JBGPMX010000095.1:0-10557 GCA_041487215.1 Planctomycetia bacterium
AGAGGATCTTGTCGATCCGGGCCTTCTGCACGTTGAGGATCTTGCCGCGCAGCGGCAGCACGGCCTGGAACTCGCTGTCCCGGCCGGTGTCGGCGCTGCCGCCGGCCGAATCCCCCTCGACCAGGAATAGCTCGCTGCCCTCGACCTCGTGCCGCCGGCAGTCGCGCAGCTTGCCGGGCAGCCCGCCGAAGCCCAGGGCGCCCTTGCGGCGGGTGAGCTCGCGCGCCTTGCGCGCCGACTCGCGCGCCTCGGCCGCCAGCATCGCCTTCTGGCAGAACTTCTTGGCCGTTGCGGGGTTCTCTTCCAAAAAGCTCGAGAGCGCCTCGTGCACCACCGTGGCCACGATGCCCTCGACCTCGCCGTTGCCCAGCTTGGTCTTGGTCTGCCCCTCGAACTGCGGGTCGGGCACGCGGATGCTCAGCACGCTGGTCAGCCCCTCGCGGAAGTCGTCGCCGGTGGGCGTGAGATCCTTGAACAGGCCGCTCTTTTTGCCATAGTTGTTGATCGCGCGAGTCAGCGCGGCGCGGAACCCGGAGAGATGGGTTCCCCCCTCGAACGTATTGATGTTGTTCACGTAGGAGTACGCCGACTCGATGAACCCTTCGTTGTACTGCAGTGCAACCTCGACCTGCACACGGTCCTGCTCCTTGCAGGCGTAAAAGATGTCCGAGTGCGCGGAGGTTTCGGTGCGATTCAGGTACTTGACGAACTCGATGATCCCCCCCTCGTAGTAGAACTCCGCCTCGCGGTTGTCGCGCTCGTCACTCAGCTTGATGCGCACCTTTTTGTTCAGGAACGCGAGCTCGCGCAGCCGCGCCTCCACCGTCTCGTAGCGGAACTTGGTGTCGGGGAAGATCTCCTTGTCGGGGTGAAAGGTGATCCGGGTGCCGGACTTGGACGCCTTGCCGACCACGGTGACGGGCGTGGTCGGGACCCCCTTCTCGTACTCCTGGCTGTACACGTGGCCGTCGCGCCGCACCTCAGCCTCAAGCCACTCGCTGAGCGCGTTGACCACGGTGATGCCGACGCCGTGCAGGCCGCCGGAGACCTTGTAGCTGTCGTGGTCGAACTTACCGCCGGAGTGCACCTTGGTCATGATGACCTGGAGCGCCGAGATCTTCTCGGTCGGGTGCTCGTCGACCGGGATGCCCCGGCCGTCGTCGCTGATGGTGGCGCTGCCGTCCAGATTGATCTTGACCCCGATGTTCTGGCAGTAGCCCACCATCGCCTCGTCGATGGAGTTGTCGACAACCTCGTAGATCAGGTGGTGCAGTCCGCGCAGCCCGGTATCGCCGATGTACATGGCGGGGCGCTTGCGCACGGCATCGACCCCCTCGAGCACGCGAATACTCTCGGCAGTGTACTTGCCCGCGCCGTTGCCCGATGTAGCACCTAGTTCGTTCGTCGGCATTCTTTACTCGAATGAAGAAGATAACTGAACCATCCATGACGCTCGGCGGCGTTCCACGCCGCCGATTGGGATCCCCCACGGTGCGTCGCCAAGAGCCGCGACCTCAGGCCCCAGCGTGTTCGTCGAGCCGGAACCGGATGTCCCGGATGGTTTCGAAGGCGACGGTCTTGCGCAGGGTCTCTAGCAGGCGCTGCTTGTGAAAGCCGCCGAGTTCCTGGAGCAGCACGGAATTGGCGACCTGAACCTCCAGCACGCCGCGCCGCACGCAGCCGATTCGGGTGGAATCAGCCAGCGGGTGGCCGACCGTCCGCTCCAGCGCGACGCACCAGGCGCGCTCGAGCTCCTCTTGGCCGCGGAGCCGGGACAGGCCGCGCCGCGCCATTACCTCGCTCAGGATGTGTGACAGCGGCTGAGCGCCCCGCCGCTTCGAGATTGCCATGCCGATCACCTCTCACGCGTGAGCGGCATCACCACATACGTGTACCCGTCATCCGTGCGGAACACCGCAGCGCTCTTGTCATCAATCAGCTCAAGTGCGATGGTCGACTCCTCGTTGAGCACGCGGAGCATGTCGATCAGGTAACGCGGGTTGAAGGTGATCGTCACCGGCTTGCCGTCGTACGAGACCGGCAGCTCCACTTGCGACTGGCCCACCTCGGCGGCCTCGGCCACGAGCGTCAGCTTGCCATCGCCGAAGCTGAAGTCGACCCCGCGGCTCTCCTCGTTGGTCACGATGGCCGCCTGCTTTACGGACTGTAAGAAGTCACGCACATTCACCACAACCTTGGACTCAAACCGCCCCGGAAACACCTCCTGATAACGCGGGAACCGCCCCTCGACCAACCGGCTGGAGACCACCGCACCGGCGCACCGCACCATGATCCTGTTCGGCCGCAACGCCAGCTGAACCTCCTCTGCCTCCTGGCCCTGCAGGTTGCGGTCGATCAGGTTCATTGCCTTGGCAGGCACTACCGGGGTGAAATCTTTCGTCGAGTGATTGCCGACCGCGGTGGCGCTGCCACGCATGACAGCCAGTCGCCGACCATCGGTGCCGATGAGGCTCACGCGGTTTCCCTCCAGCTCCACCAGCAGGCCGTTGAGCGCGTACCGCGTGCTCTCGACGTCAGTCGAAAATACAGTGCGGCGGATTAGCGTTCGCAGCAGACCGCCCGAGACCTTGTGGTACTCGCTCTCCTCAAAGTCCGGAACCTCGGGAAACTCCAGCGCTGATTCGGTCGCCAGGTTGAAGCGGCTGCGCTGCCCCCGGATCTGCAGCCGACTCTCGTCCGTCTCCATCTCGAGCTGCTCGTCCGAGCTCTCGCGCAGGATGGCGCTCACTCGAGCCATCGGGAGCACCAGTTGGCCAGGATCGTGAACAACCAATCCAGCCACCTTGCAGCGGATGCCCACTTCCAAATCGGTCGCCAGTAGCGTGGCTCCCTCCGGTGTGGCCACCAGCTTGACATTGAGAAGGATCGGCTTGGTGCTGCGTGCTGGAACAACCCCCGAAACCATCTGGAATGCGGAGAGCAAATCTTGGCGGTTGCAGGTGACCCTCATGGTGCGGTCCTTCGAAGAAAGGAAGTTGTTCCCTCGCTCTCGTCTTTCCGGAGAGAGTATTGAATTACCGTAAAGATCACAGTAACCGGGGGCAATTTTGTGGATATCTCTGCATCGCCCCGTTTAACTCCTTAGAGAGCCGAGAGTTACCTGCGCGCTCTTCCTGCAACAGATGGTGGATAGGTCGTAGAGAATCGACGAACACCCGATGAAAACTTGCATCCTTTGGTTGTCCGCCCCGTTCATGTCACGGCTTTGGCTCTTGTGAGCCGCGCTCTTTGGTCAGTTCTGGACACGTTATCCACCACGTTTCACGGCTGGATCTCGAGTGCTCGGGATCGCTGTGGTGAAAGTCAACGGAACGTACTCGAGGAACGCGGCGACAAGGGGCTGAACTTGGCGGTCTCTCATCGAGCGACAACTTCCTCTGGTCGTAATAATTTCTTTCAGCGCTTGGCCTTACGGCATCGGGCCGATGCCTGATCGCCCCATTTTCTGGTCAGGTTTTCCGACTCCTGACAAGGCTGCAAGTTTAGCAAAATTGGCACAATCGGTAAAGCAAGAACGTCAGGCGGACGCGACAGGGTGAGCTCGCGGCTGCTGCACGCAACGCGCGATGAGCTCACCGGCAAGCTCAATCTCCTCGGCAGTCGTGAGCCGGCTGAGGCTCAAGCGCAACGAAGAGCGTGCCTCGACCCTGCTCAGGCCCATTGCCAACAGCACGTGCGACGGTTCCATCGCGCCGCTCGCACACGCGGATCCCGTGGCGCAGGCCACCCCGGCGAGGTCGAGCGCGACGAGCAGCGCCTGCGCGTCCGTGCCGGGAAGCGTAACGCTGAGCGTGTTTGGGACTCGATGGTCTCGTGCTCCGTTGACCTTCAGTCCGGGGATCCGCTGCCGCAGAGTCTGTTCGAGTTGGTCGCGGAACTGAGCCACGCGCCGCCCTTCCAATTCGAGGTTGCGCGCAGCCAGCTGGAGCGCCTGGGCCATGCCAACCGCCAACGCCACGGCTGGCGTACCCGGTCGAACGCCCTTTTCCTGATGCCCCCCGCCGAGCACCTGCTCCAGCATGGCGGGATTCTGAACCAGCAGCGCCCCGATTCCCTTCGGTCCGTGGAACTTGTGAGCGCTCAGGCTGAGCGAGCTGACCGCCAGGCGGCGGAAGGAAACCGGGATCCTGCCGACCGCCTGGACGGCGTCGCTGTGGACGGGGATACCGCTCGCTCGCGCGTACGCCGCGACCTCGCGCACGGGCTGGATCACCCCCGTCTCGTTGTTAACGAGCATGAGAGCGGCGTAGCGGGCCCCGCGTGCGATGGCGTCCCGGAACTCCTCAGCCCGCACCAGCCCGGTCCTATCGGGTGAAACTCGGGTGACCTCGAATCCGCGCCGTTCCAGGGCATCGAAGCAGCCGAGTACCGACGGGTGCTCGAGCGCGCTGGTGACGCCCGGTCGCGCGGTGTGCCCGGCCCACCCGAGCACAGCCAGGTTATTCGCCTCGGTGCCGCCACTCGTGAAGACGATGTTTTCCGGATCGGCGTCGAGGATCGCGGCCACGGCCTCGCGGGCCGCCTCCAGCGCCTGGCGCGCGCGCTGCCCTTCCCGGTGCAGGCTAGACGGGTTGCCAAAGGCGTCGTTCCAGAAGGGACGCATCGCGTCCAGCACCTCGGGGAGAACCGGCGTGGTGGCGTTGTTATCAAGGTAGATGCGGTTCACGGCGGACACCTGTTTGGCGGGGACGCGGGGCGTGTCGGCCAGTGTCATTATCGCAGATGCGAGATGAGTGCGCGCGTCACATCCTCCGTTTTTGCCGTACCCCCCAGGTCGGGGGTGAGCGGTTCTCGCGCACGCAGCACGGCACGCACGGCAGCATCGAGAGCGCCGGAAGCAGGGCTCAGGCCGAGGTGATCGAGCAGCATGGCGGCGGAGAGCACGGCCGCCAGCGGGTTGGCGGTGCCCCGCCCAGCGATATCGGGAGCCGAACCATGCACCGGCTCGAACATGCTCGGAGCGGTCCGCTCGGGGTTGATATTGCCGCTCGGAGCGAGCCCAAGGCTGCCCACGACCGCCGCGCCCAGGTCGGTGAGGATATCGCCAAACAGGTTGCTGGCCACGACGACGTCGAAGCGTTCGGGGCGGCGCACGAAGTCCATCGCCGCGGCGTCGATCAGAAGGGACGCAGTCGCCACGTCGGGGTGCTCCGCGGCCACTTCGAGGAACACCTCGTCCCATAGCACCATACTGTACCCCTGTGCGTTCGATTTGGTGATCGACGTCACGTGCCGCCGGCGTTTGCGTGCCGCCTCGAACGCCGCCTGCATAATCCGCCGGCACCCGTGCCGGGTGAAGATAGAAGTCTGCACCGCAACCTCGGACTCGAATCCCTCATAGAGGCGGCCGCCGACGTTCGCGTACTCCCCCTCGGTGTTCTCGCGGAACACCAGGATGTCGATGTCTCCGGGCCGGCGGTTGCGCAGCGGCGACTCCACCCCTTCGTAGAGGTACGCCGGGCGGACGCAAACGTACTGGTCAAAACGGCGGCGGATCGGCAGCAGCAACCCATTGAGCGTGATGTGATCCTGGATTCTCGGGTTCCCGATGGCGCCCAGAAGAATCGCGTCGTGGCGGCGCAGCTGATCCAGCCCGTCCGGCGGCATCATTCGCCCATGCTGCAGGAAGTAGTCCGAATTCCAGGGAAACCGGATCCATTCGATGCGGGCATCCGATCGACGCAACGCCTCGTCGGCAACCCGGATAGCGGACTCGGTCACTTCCGGTCCGATGCCGTCTCCGGCAAGAACTGCCACGCGGAACTCAGTCATGGTGAGAAACTCCTCATTCGAGCGGTTGGGAGGCGACGCGTCCACGTACTGTAAATAAGCCGAAGTGAAAAGGGAAAGGATCGGCGATGCGCTCAGCCGGTTGGATAGTCCCGGTTTCCGCTTCGCTCGGGGGGAGAACGCAGGTTGATCTTCCCCCTCACCAGGCTCTTCGTTATAGTCCCGGCCGCCATCGATGGATCGATGGCGGAATAGAGAGGGTGCCCGTCTATCGCTCGCTGCTCGGAACAGCAACCACGCCGGACGTCCTGTCGAACGGAGCGAGTGAGAGAGGGGGGCGGCCCCTGGCCGATCCGGCGAACGCATTCATTCCAAGGAGGGAATCGCGATGCGTGCTTTGCTCCTTCTTACGGCCGCGGCAGGTGCTTTGCTCTTCCCCTGGAGTTCCGCGTTCTCCCCGCAGCCCGCGCCGATGACGGGGTCTCGAACTGTCGAAGCGGGCACGACACTGGCCCGGCAGCATCCCGCCGTGCGGCTCTCCGCCTCGTTTGGCATCATGCCGCTGGCCGATGACGAGCGCGACGACGCGCCGGCCGCGTTGACCGATCCGGGCGAGCGGCCCTCGTGGCTTTCCAACCGGGATGACGACGCGGTGGTCTCGTCCGCCGCCGGGCATAGTTCCATTCCCGCCGGGGTGCGGTGTGAGAACGGTGTTTGCCGCCTGCCGGACCGGATGGTCCCGCCGGCCCCCACCCCGATGCCTGATCCCGCTCCGGAGTCGCCGCGCGGTGCTCTGTTCGGCGCTGGTTCGGAGAGCACGGCCCGCCCGGTCTTCACGTGGGAAGAGGCCCAGCAGCGGTTGCGCGAGCGGGGGATAACCGAGTTCCGCCTCGAGACATCCGATGAGCCGGGAATCTTTCACTTCTGCTGTTCCGTGCCGAGCCACCAGCTCGGGGCGGAAGTCCAGCGCTTCGAAGCCACCGCAGTGAGCGACATGGCTGCGGTAACCCGCGTGCTCGAGCAGATCGAGTCGTTAGGGCCCGTCAAAAAATAACTTGACCATTGGACCCACTTGAAAGAGAGAATCCGCGGCGTGTCCCATATTGAACTGCGATGGCACGTCTGATGGAGAGCCGGGGTGTTGTCTCGGCGGATTCTCTCTTGCAACGGCGGGCCCAGCCCGCGCAGCGCTGTTTTCGCGTGAAGGGGTCCTGAAGGCGTGCGGGGCGAGGTCCCGAAACCGTATTGCCTCCTGCGATTCCTGAAAAGCCAAGCGACCGGTACGCCGATATAACAAGAAAGCCCGGGCGCAGAGCCTCCTTGCCCTTCCTCCCTGAAACGCCCGCGCTTCCCCGCAGCAACGCCCACTCGCCTGCCGTTCACTCGGTATGGCCGTTGCTTGGCCGGGGGTCCTTCTTCCCGAGACTCGCTGCTGCGCCCCAGAGGGGGCGTGGATTTTACGTGCAAATAGCTCGCCGGCCGCCCCGCGCCGGCGCTCGCCCCGCGAACCAAGACGCCGCGGCGTGCGTCAGAAGCATGGCAGCCGGCCGGGCGGTCGGTCACCGCACTTCGGCGGCACAATGCCCCGGATCGTAGAGTCTCGGCGAGGAGAGGCACGCATGGGTTCCGCGATATATCTCTCGAGCGCATGGCTGGTCCTCTGGATCTCGTTCGCCGGCATCCCATCCCCCGACAGCACTTGCCCGCGCCTGGTCATCGCGGACCGCCAGGCTTGGCAGCACAACGGCCAGTGGACGATCCGCTACCAACTGGAGTACCGCGGCGAGCGGCCGGAACAGCTTTCGGCCCACGACGTGGGGGTGGACTATGCGGCCTGGGTCGCGAATAGCCGCTGCCGGTCGCACGCCGTGCCGCGCCGCAGCCTGGCGCGCGCCACCGCGGACGAGGGGCCGGCCGTTGCCATGGTCATCGACAGCCCGAATGAACGCGCGCGCTGCCGGGAACGGATCAGCTTGTGCCTCACGAGCGGTGCCGAACCGAGCGAGGACCGGCCGGCGGTGAAAGCCAGTCCGTTTCCGTTCGAGCTGGCACGCGGCCGAACGACCTGCCTGTACGTGACGCTCGAGCACGACCACTTCCTGCACGGGAACTACGACCCGCTGCTCGGCGAACGCGACCTGGTGCTCCACATCGGTTCGTGCCGGCTGCACGATACCGTCGTGCTGGACGCCGAGCAGGCGCCGGCGATGCCGCGGATCAAGCTAAGCACGCCGCCCCGCGAGCGCATGGACGCTCGCCAGTACCACTCGGCGCCGGACAGCCTGTACCTGGCCGCCGACATGCCGGGCTACCAGTACTTCCGGTTCGACGACATGCCGGTGCGCTACGGCACCAGCTTCCGGCTCCGCTTCTGGTACCTGATCGCGGTGGGCAGTGAGGGGAGTTGCCACGCGCGGGTCATGGAGTACCAGGACACGCCGAACGCCTGGTACCGCCTCGACGGCGGCTTTGACGAAGCCCTACCCAGCCAGGGGCGCTGGGAACGGTTCGAGCAGACGTTTCACACCTTGCGCGACACGACGACGATCGCGCTCGACTTCCGGATCATCGGGGCCAACGTTGGCGAGCTCTGGATCGATGACATCGAGCTCGAGCCGCTCTACGCGGATTCCGGCACGCCGTGAGAGTTCTGGTTGCGGCGGCATGCTCAGCGGGTCGTAAAAAGTCTCAATCGAGTTCATGAACACCGCGGCCTGGATCGCGGCCAAAAGCACCCACAGCGCCACCACGCCTACGCCGGGGCGCAGCCGGTCCAGTGCCACGGCGGCGGCGACGGTCGCCAGCGGCATCAGGAAAATCCAGAGTCGCGCCACCTCGCCGCGGTTCTTCCCGCTCACGTCCAGAACGAGCACGAGCAGGCCCCACGCCGCGATCAGCCAGGCCACCGAATCGCGTCCCCCCGCAGCGACCGCATCCTTGGCGGACACTTCTCGCGCGTCGACGCGCCCATGGCGCGCGACCAGGACCAGGCCGGCGATGGCCCACGTGGCCAGCGGGATGCCCATCGCCACCCCCCACTCCAGCCCATTGAACAACACCCAGGGCCCGTACGTGCGGGGGACCCGTTCGTAAAACGAAGCGTGCTTGACGTAGCAGTCCCACCAGGTGACCAACAGGTTATGCCTGGCGTACCCGTAGAGCACCAGGGTCGGCAGGAGAAACCCGGCGGCCAGGCATACCGCGGCGCCGAGGCCGCGTGCCGCACGGGACACGGCCGGTGCGCGTGCCGCGCCATTTCGAGGCGATCCAGCTCGGTTCGGGAATGGCCGGCCCGCGCCGCGCTCGCGCGCGAGCGGGCCGCTGCCCCGTTGGAACTGGGAGCGCAGGAACACGACGGCGACGAGCGGCACCAGGGCGACCAGCGCGAAGGACAGGAACATGCCAATCCAGAGCAGCAGGCCGGCCAGTACCAGGCCAAGACGCCCAAGCGGGCCGGGCCGGGCGCCGAGCGCCAGTGCCAGGACGCTCGTCGCCAGCAACGGATAGAGCACGTCCGACTTGGGCATGAACAGCAGAACGGCCGGCGTGAGCGGCCAGAAGCAGACCGCACTCCAGGCGGCGGCCGGCCGCGCGGCCCGCCGCGCGATCGCGTAGAGCGGTAGCACAGTGAGCGCGGAGCAGAGCTGCGTGAAAAGACCGACCAGCCAGAGCGACGCCTCGTCGGCCAGCGGCAGCACCGTCCGCGTACGGAGGTCGCGAAACTGCCGCCACACCGAGGCGGGTTCGGTGGCGACAAGCGCGCGCGCCAGGCCCGGCTCCGCGCGGCACAACTCCAGCGCGCCATAGTGCAAGAGGATCAGCCCCGGCGGGTGCGTGCCAAGATGGAACGGATCCTGGCGAGCCTGGAATTCGCGGTAGTGTTCCAGGAACGTGTGCACGTCCCGCACCTCGCCACGTGCCGCCGTGTAGTACCCGCTTGGACCCGGATGGTAGAGCACGAGCACCCACTTCCCCAGATCGAACTCGGCGGGCGCCGCTTGCTGCATGCCCAAACTAAGCGCGCACGACACCGGGACCAGGGCCGCGAGCAGGATCGTCGCGGAGCGCCGGGCGCGGAAAGTCGCGGCGCTTGAACCGGCAGCTTCCCACGGCCAGCTCGCCGCCGGTTCCAGCCGGGCGAGCAGGCGATAGCCCAGCGCGACGAACGCCGTGTAAACCGCCCCGACGATACAGCCGGAGAGGACCGCCAGGGGCGACCAGCGCGGCACGAAACCCCAGGGCTCGGGCTCCCCGCGCACGCCGAGCGGCAGCAGGTGCCCCAGCGCCAGGCCGCACACCGCCGCGGTGCCGACAAGCGCGACGCTGGAGAGCAGCACGAGCCAAAAGAGCCGGGAGCGCGAGGAATCGCCGATGGGCATGAACGATTATGGGTGCTGGCTGAACGAGGCGTCAACGCCGGGACGGACCGAGTAGAGTCCTGGTTCGGCGCCTTGCGCCCGATGGTCATCCCACGTTTCGCCCGCTGGTCATCCTGAGGCTTGGCGAAGGATCTCCGTGACGCGAGCGTGAGACCCTTCGCTGCGCTCGTTCCTCGCTACGCTCAGGATGACCCGCCTCGGCTGGCGAGGTCCCAGCCACGGATCGGGCTTGCCGCTCGTCTTGCGTTGGTCGATACTCGGTCGCATGAAGCTGCCCGGTTGGCTGGTCCTGTGTCTTGCAAGCTCGAGCGCTCGGGGCTTCTCCGGCGCGCTGCTCGCCAGCCCAGCGGCCGAGCCGGCCGCGGCGGGCGCCAAAAAAGAGGGTCCCTGAGCGTGCCAGGCGCATCCGCCCCTGCTCTGCGGCGTG
>JBGPMX010000096.1:0-10539 GCA_041487215.1 Planctomycetia bacterium
AGGATCAGATCAAGGAGCTCGGCGGCAAGTGGGATCCGGAAGCGAAGGGCTGGCGGGTGCCCGGGGAGCACGCGGAGACGGCGCGGAAACTCGTGAGCGGTGCGCCGCGGTTCGTGGTGCGACAGGGCGGTGTCGCGAGCACAGCTCCGAGCAAATCGTATCGGCCAAACAAGTGTCGTGCCTGCGGGGTCGTGCAGACATTCAATTCGCGCGGATACCCCAACGTCAGAATCTACAGATCCGGTGAATGTCAGGATTGCTTTGAAGAGCGGAAGATGGGCTACTGATTCTGCTCGCGGCGTTTCCGCTCGATCATGCGTTTGCGGGACCTCGCCCAACGCTCGTCTAGTTCGCCGTCTGACAGTGTCTGCGCCAGCTCCTTACCGTCCCAGCCAATTGCAGAGATTGCTGCTATCCCCAGCAAGAGGCGCATCGTGCATACAGCGGTGCGCGATTTACCGATCCGCGCCGCTACCTCGCGATCGGGCATCGTCCCGAGCAGGCGGATAGTGTCGAGCGTCCATTTGGACGTGCGGACGGACTCGAGTCGGCGCGCCTCGTCATCGGCGCTCACGCGCTTGCGCTCGGGACCCCACGGATTTTTTCGCGATTCACACACGCCTTCTTGGGGTAGGCTCAGACGGAGTTCGGTCGCGGCGCGCGTGAGATGCCAGGCCGCATCCCGGTGGATCGGCCGAATCCCGAGCGACCACTGGCGGATGCTGGCGCACGAGCAGCGCGCGGACTTCGCCCAGACAGAGTAAGACGAGCCCGATCTGGCGATCTGCTCGGCCAGAATTTCGCGCGTCCACAGTCGATCCAGCGACACCATACCACCATCAAAGTGCAGTGATTCGGCTAGGTGATCCAGGCGAGACCGGATGCGGAGATTACGACGCGGTACACCGTGCCTGTCCCAGAGCATCGCCTGCTGCGCAGAGGCGCCGAGCTCACGAGCGAACGCTGCCCCGCTCAGTGCCAGGTGTTTGCGCAGGCCGAACACGGCGCGCGGGTCTCCCCAATCAATGCCGCCAGCGCGGCCAAACTGATGGGCGATGGCCAGCGCACGCAGCCGAATGAAGGTGCCTTCCCCGAATATTTGCCCGGCCATGAGTCGCCCAAAGTTGTCGGGCGTGATGCCGAGCTCTCGAGCGAACTCGTGCACCTGCAATCCGCTGTGGATGCGCAGTTGCTCGATGCGCTCTGGTGGCCAATCCCGGTCGAAGCCCAGGGATGAACCTACAGCGGGGGAAAGAGCCCGGTAGGTCTCCCAACACGCATGGTGCAGGGAGATGGTCAGTGGCGGGTCGCCAGCCACCAGGATCACGGTGTGCTGCTCCCGGATTCTCCCCCAGCACCACGCGCACCGGGCGGTGCGCGTGGCATAGGTGATATCGTAGGTGGGCTTCATCACGGCGTCCCTTGCTGCTCATCGACATCGGTCCACTCACCGCACCACTTGCATCCGACCTTTCGCTCGTCATGACAGCGGACCGTTGTCAGTACCTCGACTTCACCGCTCTCGTTCTTCCGCGTATCGCGACCAAAATGGTGACCGCCACACGCGGGACACACAAATGGTTGCGTAACTCCGCGGAGCAGTTCCGCGTCGAACGGCGCGTACAGCGACAGATCAGCCGCCTCCGCGAACAGGTCGCTGTCGAGCATTTCTCGGAGTTGCTCGGCATACCGCGACCGCAGGTCGCGGTTGAGACGATCGCGACGGTCGGCGTAGGGATCGGGCATGTCGGCATGCGACGGCAGCGGGTAGCCGACGACGTGCGAGGTTGGGTCGTAGTCGCGGAACACCCGGGCTACATCGGCGCCGGATTGGACCACCGTCGCGATAGCGTGGCCACTCTCTCCCTGCCATTGGGTGCAGTATTCGATGCGGGCGACGTATCGCCCGGCCTCGGTGCGGTAGATCGCCAACTCGTGCCAGCGATTGTGGTCGCGGCCAAGTTGCCGGGATCCATCGTTCTCCGCAAGCAACTCGCCGGCGAACACGATCGGCGCGTCGCCGCTGCGTGTGAGTTTGACAGTTTCCATGAGACAACACTCCTCTAAATAGAGGCGGCCTACTGACCCCCCGCGACGGACGTAACCGTGCAGCGGATAGGCGTTCGGCCGCCGGTGTCGGGATCAATCGAATCGCGCACGCTGAACTGGACGGGCTGCCGGGACATACTGCCGCTGCGGCTTCGGCTCCCACCAGCCAGCGGGCACCTCCACGGCCGCGTGCCGCGGCGATCCGTCCGGCTGCAGGAACTCGAGATCCGGGTCGTCCGCGCGGACGACCATCATCGCGGTCGGCCGCTCGAGGAACAGCACTCGCGTTCCGGCGTCATCGTCGTACACCCGCGCCGCGAGCCGGTGCTCGTGGCCCGAGCGCTCGCCGGGCACGCGCAGGCCAGCCAGCGGTTGGCCGTCCGGTCCGGTTGCGCGTGTCGGGTTCTCCGGCGGATCGCGCCGGACGAGCAGCACGTCCCCCTGCCGGATCTGCGTGATGGGCTTGCTCATGGGTATCTCCTTCGTGTCTCTCGCCCGATCTTGCTCGGCGTCGGGCGGTCGGCCGTCGGGGTTGCGTGGCCCCTATCGCCGCCCCGGCGCTTTGCCGGGGCGGAGTGGAGGTCAGGCGGTGACTTGCGGCCGGTAGGCCGCCGGATCCATCTCGAAACTCCACGCCACGGCCGCCTTGATCCGCTCGGACGCCGTGCGGAACCGGCCGAAGAACTGCGTGTCGGAGTTGCCGAACTTCGGCGGCACGCGGAGAACGTGGGCCTCGCCGGTCGTGCTGTCCCGCACGACCAGGTAGCACTCGTATTTGTTGCCGCCGCGCGAGCCGTAGTTACGGTCGCCGCTGCCCCAGCGACTGCTTCCAAACTGCTCGAACGTGCGGAGAGTGATCAGTGCTGAGGACCAATCCGAGACGTGCTCGACGCGCTCCAGAGTGGTTCGGACGAGGTGGTGGTTCCGCGACTTCTTGCCGGTGAAGGATTCACCGGTCTCCATCCGTGACAGGTCCGACCGGCACTGCTCGCCGATCGTGCCGACGGCTCGCACGACGCACGCGATGAGCTGGTCAGCCTGGGTGCTCACCTTGTCTCGTAGGGTGGGGATGATCGCGTCGAGTGCCGCGCGGCCGACGCGCTCGCCGGCCAGGGCCTTCGCCAGCCGCTTGTCGGCTCGGGCCTTGGCGATCCGCCGCTGCTGTTCGCAGAGGGCGTCCCACAGCGAGACTGTTGCTTCGCGGCCACTGTCCCGCGCGGCCTGCGCGAGCACCTCACGCACTCGGCTGATCGCCTCGGGGCGCGGGTAGTACTTGCAGTAGTCGTACTCGCCTGGGATGTGGACCGCCCAACGCTTGGGGGAGGCATCCCCCGCGTGGCTGAGGGTGATGGTGATTGGATAACTGAGGTGGGTCGATCGGATCTGGTGTGTTGCGTTCATGTCTAGGACCTTTCGTTGGCTCGGTGGGGCGAGCCTCGCCCGTGACCTGTTCGCCGGTCACCCGCCCTCAGCCTGATTGTACGTGCAGCCCGTAGTAAATCAAGTGTTTCCTTCTCCCAGAAAGCGCCGGGACGCAGGTCTTGCCCGCCCCGTCGCTGGCTCGGAGTATCACTTAGCAAGCGAATGATGATGGGGAGGTTTGACGCACACGCGATAGCCAGGCACGTAGCCAGCCTCATACCACACCACGGGCGCGCCGCAAACCGGGCACGGTGTAAAGGCCACCTGAATCCAGTAGTCCGCGAATTCCTGCGGATACTCGGGCTCATTGGTCATCCGCAGGCCCAGGTACGGCGACTCGTTGAGATGCACGGCAACGATGCCCTTTGGCATCCTGTCGCCGAGGGTGATTTTGTAGCCCAATTCCGGTGCCGGTAGTGGTTCGAATCGTGCGCCTGTGGCCTTCAAAGCCTCTACCACCGGGATCGTGGCGCGAGCTTCGTACTCGATCGGTGCAACGCCGTGGTGCTCCGGGAATAGGCCAGTGCGTTTTTGACTCACAAGTTTCATGTTTCTTCTCCTTGGCCCTTGCGGGCCGCTTTTTTTCTTCCCTTCCCTCTCTCCACCTTATTATACGGGTTGCCCGTATATGGTCAAGTGGCGCGGGCAAAAAGAAGCAGAAAAATGCGGTAAACAAACCGAGTCCCAATCCCGCCCAAGTGTCCACCCGCGCATCACTTGGCCGCGGCACGCCTTGCGCCCGCGCCGCGCAACGTCGCAGCGATCAGCTTGTCGAGCTGCGGCCACACCCAGCGGTTCGGCGGGAAGCGGCCCTGCTCCCAGTCCTCCACCGTCCGGGAACTCACGTTGAACCGGGCGGCAAAGACCCGCGTGTTCTCGCCCAGTCGCTGCCGGGCCGCCTGGATCTTCTGTGGTGTGGTCATGCCGGAATGGTACGGCTCGCCCGTAGCAGAGTCAACCAGACAATTCTATTTTTGACCACTTGACCATATACGGGTAGCCCGTATAATAAGGTGGAGAGAGGAAAGGGAGATCAGGAAACGAAAAGGGGAACGCGATGAAAGCGAAGCACAAACCGGTTCCATGGACAATCGCCTACTACGCCAGTGCCGGAAATGAATCGACGAGTCACTACAGCGTGAAGCGCGGTGCCTCGACAATCGTCCGCACGACGAGCGAGGTGGCTACCGAAGAAGACGAAGCAAACGTCATGCTCATCGTGCGAGCCTGCAACGTACACGAGGACCTGCTCGCGTCGCTACGAGAGCTCACTCAGCACGCCGAACGCTACGGCGGAGCGCCGAAGTCGGCGACCAAGATGTGGGATCGTGCTCGTGCCGCCATCGCCAAGGCCACCGGAAAGGAAGAGACGACATGACCTACGACATCCGCTTCAAGGGCGCCATCATCGAGAGGGGCTTCACATCGCGGAAAGCGGCGTACCGCCGGGCCAAGGAGCTGCGATCGCAACAGCAGCACAACAGAGGAAATGGTTGCCCACGTCAAGCGGCACGCCGAGGCCCACTACAACAAGGGATGGGACGTCGTGGTCGAGACCTATACGGACGATGAGATTGCCGAGGTCATCGCCGGGTGCAAGACGCCCCGCGGCGCGATCCGCGTCATGGGACAGCAAGTGAAATTGCTGAATGAGCGGGAGCGGGAAATCAAGTCGTTCATCTGGTAGGCCACCATCCGTCCGGATCGCGTAGCCCGGCTGCGGCCACAATCCGGGCATGGTCAACCCCGAGGATCACATCGGCCTGGTCTGCTCGATCGTGCTCCGGCACCTCGGCCCGCAGGACCACGGCACGCCGGTCGAGGACACCGATCAGTACCAGAACGGCATGCTCGGCCTGCTCTACGCGTGCCGGCGGTTCGACCCAGGCCGCGGCAACCGGTTCAGCACCTACGCCACCGCCTGCATCCGCGGCTTCATCCTCGGCGGCTTCAAGATCCCCGCCGACAAGCGCGGCAAGCTGACCTATCACCTGTCCCAAATGCCGCCTGGCCTGTGGTTACGTGACCCAGGCAGGATGGATGAAGAGCACACGCGACGCGAGCGCCGCTGCTACGCGCTCTCGCTCATCCGATCCCTGCCCAACGCGCGCGACCGACGAATACTCGGCAGACGATACTTCCGCGGCCTCACGCTCGACGAGACAGCCAAGCTCGAGCACCCGGCGCTCAGCCGCGAGCGCGTGCGCCAGATCGAAAAAAAGGCCATGCGGCTGCTCCGCCTCTTTCAGTCCGCCGAATAGCCCATATCGCTCACGACCAGCCAGCCCGCGCAAACTCGTCTGCCATGCGAGACCCGATCAGCGTACGAATCGTCGTCTGCGGTACCCTGCGCAAGGGCCAGCTGAGTCTGTTCGACGCCCCGCAGCCGGCTGCGCCGCTCTTCGACACCCCTGTCACCGTGCACAGCCACCAGCGTGTCACGGTGACCGGGCAGCCCGTCGAGGTGCAGCAATACCAGTCGCGACGCAAAAAAAAGGCCGAGCAGGAAGAGGAAGAGAAGCGGCCCCTGGTGGCCGAGAAGCCGCCCGCCCCAGCCGCCGCCGCGCAGCCCGAGACCACGCCGGAGCCATCCGCCGCGGACCCCGAGTGGAAGGTGTCGTCCTCCCTCACCCAGGAGTCGCCGCACGAGCCGGAACGGGTCAAGAAGCTCGTGCCGGCGTTCCGGGCCGCGATCGCCGGCGGCACCATGCCCACCGATCCGCGGGCCGTCCGAGACATGGCCGCCCAGCACGCCGGCGGCAACCCGGCCGAATGGTCGGACGACCTCTACGACTCGGTCGAGGGGGCCCTGGCCCGCCATTCGTCCGACAGTGCGAAGAGCGCAGCAACGGACTCGATCAAAGACCGGCTCGAGCGAGCCCATTCGCTCGAGGAGCAGCTGCCTCGCCGGTCGCGTACGCTCGGCCTGTCCGATCTCCAGCAGTTCAGCACCCCCCTGACCATCGCCGAGGCGGTGCAGATCGCCGCGGCCCCCCGCTCGGGCGAAACGGTGCTCGAGCCCACGGCCGGCACGGGCAACCTGATCGCCACGCTGGCCGCACACCACGACGGCAAGATCGTGGCCAACGAGCTCGAGCCACGCCGCGTCAACGTGCTAAAGAACAGCGATTGGGGCGACAACGTCAAGGTCGAGCAGGGGAACTACCTCACACGCAAGGGCAAGGCGGACGTGATCGTCACCAACCCGCCGTGGGGAAGCTACCGCACCGGCAAGTACGGCCAGCCGATCGGGCTCGAGTTCACCCCGGGCGACGTCGCCGAGCGGTTCGTTGCGAAAAGCATGCGGGACCTAAACGACGGCGGCCGGCTCGTCGCCGTCATGCCCACCACCATGCTCGGATCGGGCGGCAGCACCTTCCGCCGCTGGCTCGACCAGAACCACACGATCCGCGCGCAGATCGAGATGCCGGGCGACTGGTACTCGCGCCGTGGCACCCAGATCGCCTCCGTTCTCCTGGTCGTGGACAAGGGGAAACACGGCGACCAGCCCGCGCCGATCACGAAGACGCTCTCTTCAGACGAGCGCGGCCGACGCATCGGCACCGACCCGCTCGACGAGCTCGCCGACATGCTCGCCCCCCTGGCCGAGGGGGGCACCCACGGAAGGACGGCCGTGGTTCAGGGCACTGGATGGAAGGCGTCAGAGCCAAGCGAGGAAAGTCGTGCCGCCACGATCGGGATGACACCAGAGGAATATCGTCGCGCAGGGCCAGCGCGACAGGAGAAGAAAGATGCTCGCACCCAAGCTGCAGCGGAAGGCGCGGGAACTGGCGGCCCGAGCAAAGAGCCCGAACCTGCCGGCGCCGGAAGTAGTGCTGGTCCTGAACGGGATGAAGCCAGCGGAGATGGGGGACCCGGCCCTGGCGTTCAGCCCGCAGAGCCCAGCGTGGACGCCGGAGTGGTGGCCGAGATTCGCGAACGGGCAGCGGCTGACCCCAGCCCAGAGGGCGGCCTGGTTCCTGGACCTACTCCGGCAGAGTACCGAGCCACCATTGACCGGAACCGCGCCTCCGAAGCCGCTCAGGCAGCGCATAGTCCAATCTTTACAGAGTTTGTACGACCATACGAATACGCACGGGGAACTCCCCACCCCCGACTTCCTACCGAGTCCCGCAACCTCGCCGCCGTTGACTACCCCCCACTCACCTACAAGCCCAGCGAGCCCGTCCTCGAAGCCAACCGCCTCGGCCGCCTGAGCAACGAGTCGCTCATCGCCGTCGCCGCGGCACGCCAAGCGAACGAAAATGGCCACGGATTCCTCATGGCCGACGCCACCGGCCTGGGTAAGTCCGCAGCGATCGGCGCCTACGTGCTCGATCTCATCCACCAGAAGAACGCGGACGGCACGCCGAAGCACCGCCGCATCCTGGTGATGACGAAGTCGAAGCCGAACGCACAGGATCTGCAGGAGCACTTCCGGGCCGTCGCCAGCGGCCAGAAGCTGACGTCAGAGGGTGGATCCTTCCCCGCGCGATTCATCTACATCCCGGATTACAAGAAGGCCACGAACCAGCAGTGGACGAAGGACGCGGATCACTGGGAGGCCCTGCCCACGCCCGACGATGGCGAGCAGGCCGTGTACTTCTGCGACTACGCCACCGACATCAGCCGATTCGAAAAAGCATTCACCCATCTCGACCCAGACGCCCTGGCGGCCGACGAAGCGCACGAGTGCAAAAATCTCGACGCCAAACGGGGCACGCTCTGGGGCTCGCTGCACAAGAGCCTAATCGCTAAGAACGCACCGATCCTTTATGCGACCGCCACGCCCGCCACGTCGGTCAGCGAGATGGAGTACCTGTTCGGGCTCAAAGAATGGTCGCTCGACGGGTTCGGGCGTTACTTGCGGCGAGTCACAGGACACGGCGGGGGAGAAGAGGAGAAGCCGGCGGGCCCCGTCGCCGCCGAGGAGTCGGAAGAGCACGGTGAAACGGAGAGCATCGTGCAGGCGAAGGAGAAGAAAAAGAAATTCCGCAGCGAAGGGAAGGAGGACGTGTTTCGTCCGCTGATGACGCCGGCCGAGACCGAGCAGGTTATCCGCGAAATGAAAATGAAGGGCAAGCTGATGGCCCGCGACCTCTGGCGCGAGATGGACTTCGAGGCCCGCGAGGAGCGGCTCGGCCCCGAGGAAGTCGAGGAGTTCGACCGGGTCGCCAACTTCCTCCGCAAGGTGCGGCAGACCCACGCGCAGTTCGTGAAGGCCAACAAAGCCGACCGGATGCGCGATCCGACAGCACACCTCCAGTTCGCGACCAAGCGGCTGCTCGCCCATTACCGCATTCAACGCGCGATCAAGGTCGCGAAAGAGTCGCTTGCCCGCGGCGAGCAGCCGGTTATCTCCCTCGCCTACGTCAATGAGGTGGAGCCGGACGAAGGCAACGTCCTGGCCGCCATCCAAACCATCAACACGCGACAGCGCGAGCCTCGCGTCGACAGCGGGGGGCACTCGGTAGCCGGCGAGTACGCGGTCGACCAGGAGATCCCCGAAGCGGTGATGGCGCAGGCCCAACTGGTCGAGGAGGCCCGCGAGACTATCCCGCACATCCCCGACCCGATCGAGTTGATCGAGAAAGAGTTCGGCGCGAACAACGTCGCGTCGATCACTGGCCGGACCGGCGCGAGCGAGCGCAAGCAACTCCGCGAGCGGTTCCAGAACGGTTCGGCCAAGGTCGCAGTAATCAGCGGCGCCGGAAAAACGGGAATCTCCCTGCACGACAAGAACGGCGTGCGCCGGCACCTGATCGTGTCGGATTACGAGTGGAGCGCGCCCAAGACCATCCAGGAGTTCGGCCGCGTCGACCGCACCGGACAAAAGTCATCGCCCAAGATCACGTTCCTGCATCAGGGCGCGGCGTCCGAGAAGAAGTTCATCGCGACCATCGCCGCACGGCTCAAGAGCCTCGGCGCCACGTCGAAGGGGCAAGCCGAGAGCACGCAGACCGACGCACTCGACGATTTCGAGTTCGGCACGCCGCTCGACGTGCAGGCGATGCGCGAGACATGGCGACATCTCCCGGAGGATGCGCGCGAGCTATTCATCATGCACCGCGCCTTCCGTGACCCGGCTGCGCCGGACAAGCCAGTCCACGAGACGGCCGCGGGCATCAAGGAGTTCCTCCGCGAACTGCAGTGGATGCCGCTGGCCAAGGGCGAGGAGATCTTCTCCGCGTTCCTGGGCACGCGCGACAAGCTGCTCAGCGAGGGGGATCCGGATGCGCTCCTGAGCCGCACCCAGGCGACGAACGCGAAGGTGCTCCGGACGACGAAGCTGCGCGAGGACGCTGCGGCTCCGCTCGAAATGCACGAGTACGAGACGACCGAGACGAACCCAGACAACTGGTTCTCGCGCGACAAGCTGCCCGAGGAAGCGAAAGCCGCGGTCGATTCTCTGCCCTACGAGATACCGGACGGGGTGTGGCACCGCGACGACGTGCACGACTGGCTCATGGCCGGCGGAGCGAGAGGCGCCGAGGCCGCTCGCCGCGCAGAGTCCATGCGATCCAACATCACTCTGCGAGAAGCAGACCTCAACAAGATTCCTGAACCAGAGATCCTCAAATGGCGGGCCCAAGGCAACACCTACCCGGTCAAAGACAGCCTACGCGCCGCCGGCGGACGATGGAACGCGGTCGCCAAGGTGTGGGAGTTTACGAAAGAGCCGACGCTCAACCTGCGCGGCGTGAACTTCCACCCGGTCCACGACTCGCCGCACGACGCGTGGCGTGCCGATCAACTGCGGCGCGAGATCGACACTTTCAAACGACAGGAAGAATCAGCCACCAAGGAAGCGGATGCCGCCCCCTCCGTCGATCAGCTCGTCTCCAAGCGGCACGACAAGCCCACCGAGAAGAAGCTTCGCCGCGCGGTCCTCACCGGAATGATCACGCCCGAGATGGTCAAGCTGGCCAACTATCTGCCACGGCGAGACAGCGGCGCGCCCGTCCGGTCCTACCGCCGCATTAAGGATCCGGGCACCGGCAAAGAGTACGTCGGGCTCGAGATTCCTCCATCGGGCGTGCGCGGCGTGAAGGACCTCTACGACAAGGC
>JBGPMX010000097.1:0-10532 GCA_041487215.1 Planctomycetia bacterium
ACCATCCCCGACTTCCACGCCACGATCCTGCACCAACTGGGCCTCGACCACACGAGGCTAACCTATCGCCACGCCGGCCGCGACTTCCGCCTGACCGACGTGCACGGCCGCGTGGTCCGAGAGCTCATCGCGTAGCGCCGAAGACCGCGGCCGGATCGAACAGCAGCGGGAAGAACTGGCCGCCCATCCTCTGCCCGCTCGGGACCGACGGAACCCCCTCGAGCAGGGGCTCGTCCGACGCCGAGCGCGTGCCGTCCCGGAACGCGTTGATCACCGCCGCACGCCGCTGTCCGTCGGTCCTGTTCTCGTAGGAGCCGTGCACCATCAGAGGATGATGGAACGCACATTCCCCTTTCTTGAGCTCGACCGCCACCGGCTTGAACTGCCTCGTCTGCTCGTCCGAGAGCACCGTCTGGATCGCCTCCATGTCCCCGGCCAGACCGGTCACGGGCAGCAGCTCCCAGCGCTGACTTCCCGGCACGTAGTGCACGCAGCCGTTCGCGCGCGTGCTGTCGTCCAGGCCAATCCAGCACGACAGGTGCGCCATCGGCTGCGTCCGTGTCCAGTACGAGTAATCCTGGTGCCAGGCAACGACGCCGCCGTGGCGGGCCGGTTTGCAGAAGAGCTGGTCGTGCCAGAACCGCACCGGCCCCTCGAGCAGCTGCGAGGCGGGCAGCGTGAACGCGGGATGCCAGAGCAGGTCATGGAAACCCGGCGCGATGCGCCACGCGCCCAGCGCGTGGAAAAGCACCTGCGTGGGATCCGGCGACTCGTTCGAATGGTACTCGTAGAACAGGCTGTGCCCGGGGTGGTTCGGGTCGATCAGTCCTTCAAGCTCCTCGCGGAGCAGTTCGACCTGATGGTCGCTGAGTACGCGGATCCCGGCCAGGTAGCCATTCTCGCGATAAAAACGGACCTGGTCATCGCTCAGGCGATACCGTTCCCAATCGGATCGGCCGGCGGGCATCTGGAACAGCCGTCCCATCGGCTCACGGCGGCGTGACAGATCCTCGACCATGTCACCAGCTCCCCCTCGCTTGGATTAGCGGGCCCCCGGCCGTGCCACACGCGCTCTCCTCACGTCACCGAGATCCTTCGCTGAGCTCGTTCCTCGCTTCGCTCAGGATGACAGGATGACAGTTTGCGCTCGTTCCTCGCTTCGCTCAGGATGACACGCCTTCACTTGTCAGTCGAAGAGTGACCGGGTACGGGCGACTTCGGCTACGGACGATTCAGTCTGGGACATTGTGTTAGACGGCCGCGGGGATTACCAGCGGATCCGTGCCCGTCGCCGGCGTATCGCTGCGCCGCGCGCGGATGCGAACGTACGGGGGCACGAATCGGCAGCGGTGTGCGAAGCTGCCGGCGGGAGCTGCTTCATCGGCATGCACCGGCTCGACCAGGTCTTCCACGACGAAACCCGCACGGCAGAGGCCGCCCACCAGTTCTTCCCAGCGGTGCAGGAACTCGAGCGTCCCCGGCTCACGGTGCGGCGCTCCCTCTACCGACGGGAGCGGCCCGCTGCGGTAATACGGCTCGACGAGCTCATAGCCGCGTGGACCCGGCCGCGGCGCCGCCTGCAGACTTGCCGGCTGCTTGTGCTGGCTCACGTACAGTCCGCCCGGCACCGTGACGCGGGCGACCTGGTGATAGACCGCCCGCACGTTCGGCACGTAGCAGCTGCTTACCGGCTGCACGACGATGTCAAACGATCCGGCCTGCAGCGCGGAGAGGTCATCCATCGAGGCTTCGATCATGCGGGCCTCGAGCCTGCGTTCCGCGCAGACGCGGCGATCGAGCGCGAGCATCTCCGGGCTCGCGTCGGCAATGGTCACGATGGCGCCCGCCGCGGCGAAGAGCGGGCCATAACGCCCGCCGCCCGCGGCCAGACAGAGCAGCTGCTTGCCTTTCACGCTGCCGCCGTACCAGCCCCATGAGTCGAGCACCTTGAGCGGATCGGAAAACTCCTGGTCCGTCGCCGGCCGCGCGAAGCGATGCCCGCTGCGCGCAAGCCCGTCCCAGGCCCGGCGATTGTGTTCCACGATAGCTGTCACGGCATGCTCCTGAAACGACGAGTAAGAAGGAGCGCGCGGGTCAGACGCGCAGGAAGTCGGGCCAGATCGCATCGCTCACGAAGAGCCCTTCGCGCGTCAGCCGCGTGCGGTCCGCATCGTGATCGAGCCAGCCGCGCGCCACGTGCCGCCGCAGCGGCGCGGCCCCCAACTCCTCAACGGTGAAGCCCCAGCGCCGAGCGAACTCCTGGTGCTGGACACCGCCAATCCGCCGCAGACCGAGCACGAGCGCCTCGCGCGCCCGATCCTCGGCGCCAAGCGTCTCCGACTCCGCCACCGGGGATTCACCGGCGAGCACGCGCTTGAGATAAGTCGTGGTGCTGCGGTGATTCACGGTGCGGCAGCCGTTGGCATAGCGCGCCGCCCCCGGCCCAACTCCGTAGAACTCCTCGGCCGCCCAATACACCTCGTTGTGGCGACATCGCCGCCCCGGCCGAGCGAAGTTCGAAACCTCATAGTGCTCGTAGCCCGCTTGGGCCAGCCGCTCCATCGCCAGCTCGAACATGCTCCGCTCCAGCTCCTCGCCGAGCGCGCTCAGCTCCCCCTTGCGCAGCCGCGCCCAGAACCGTGTGCCCCGCTCGTACGTCAGGCCATACGTCGAAACGTGATCGGGAGCGAGCTCGAGGGCGGCGGCGAGGTCGCTCGACCACCCCGCTAGCGTTTCGCCCGGCACGCCGAAGATGAGATCGATCGAGAGCGACCTGATGCGATCGCGCACGAGCCGCGCGCTGCGACGAACGTGCTCGGGGTCGTGATCGCGCTCGAGGCGGGCGAGCTTGGCCGCGTCAAACGACTGCGCACCGAGGCTGACCCGAGTCACACCGAGCTCGGCGAGCAGCTCGACACGCTCGGCGTCCAGGTCGATCGGGTTTGCCTCGACCGTGAATTCGTACCCATCGGCGAGAGGAAACCAGCGCCGCACCGCACGGATCAGCCGCTCCAGCTTGGACGGCGGAAGGTGCGTCGGCGTACCGCCGCCGAGGAAAAGCGTCTCGACGGGACGCGGCGTACCAAGCCAGGCCAGTTCGCGCTCGACCGCGTCGATGTATCGGTCGATGAGATCATCGCGGCCGGCAACGAGGGTGAAGTTGCAGTAGCCGCAGCGGTGCGCGCAGAACGGCACGTGTACGTAAGCCGCCCGCGGAGGTCCGGACAATGGCGCGCCCGGATTGCAGGCGCCACCCGCTGGGCCCCCAATGCCGGGGGGACTCTGATCGTCAAGCTCGTGCGCGCTCGATAGCATACGGAAAATGCTATCGCGCGGCGGCACGGGCCAAAAGGCCGCGTCACCGGGGCGTTCACAGTGGACGAACGAGGCCGGTTCTATGTCGTCGTAACCTTCCGGCTGCACGGGGACCGGGGCCTGCACGCCGACCGACACGCTGAGGTTCCGCTCGAAACGTGAGCTCTCATGTGCAGCCGCGGATCAAGAACAGGATCAGAAGAATCGGGATCGGTACACCGAGCAGCCAGAGAACGATCCAACCGACCTTGCCCGCCCGTTCTTTCATCGCATCGACCTGGGCTTTCATAGCGTCGCCCCCTGATTACGAGCAACACGGCCGCTCGCGCGGCCTATCGAGCACCTTCCTACGCCGACCTGTGCAAAAGCAAATCGCGGGCCGAATCCGGTTTACTCCAGCGCTCCGACAGATTGGGTCGTTCGTGCCCCGTCCCTCTGCGAGGATCGGTCCTGGGCCGGGTTTGGTAGGACGGACCATCCTGTCCGTCGCACGATGACGGACAGGATGGTCCGTCCTACCGGCCGTTCGCCGGGTCCCTGTCCCCGCGTCAAATCCGGCATATCCGGCATGGGCGCTTTCGCCGCTCAGGCCGGGACACGGACGCGCAAGCGAACCCGATTCTTCCGCCCGGCTCGCGGCGTATCTGGCTGCCGTTCCGTTCTATATTTGACCGAAGCGTGCCAGTGGCCGCGCCGGACGCAATCCCGCCCATGCCATGAGGTTGCCGGGCCCGCGTGTTCCACAGGCCGGGCACCAGCCGCCCGCCCAGCACGTTTTCGAGGAGAGCGAACGAACGCTGCCCGCCTAGAACCGCCGCAAGCGAGCGCCTGGGTGGCTCCCCCAAGGGCGCTGCGGAACATCCCGCCGGGAGACGACGGTTGATGAGTGACACGGACAACGTCATCAACGAGTTCCTGATCGAGACGCACGAGAACCTCGATCACGTCGACCGCGACCTGCTCGCGCTCGAAAGGGATCCGTCGGCAGGCGAGCCGCTCGCGCACGTCTTCCGTGTCATCCACACGATCAAGGGGACGTGCGGCTTCCTCGGCTTCAGCAAGCTGGGATCGCTGAGCCATGCGGCGGAGAGCCTCCTGAGCCGCGTGCGCGATGGACAGATGCGGCTGACCCCCGAGATCACCCGCACGCTGCTTTCCGTGGTGGACGCGATCCGGCAGATCCTGTCCACGATCGAGACTTCGCGCGGTGAGGGCACAACCGACTGCTCGGCGCTCATCGCGACGCTCGGCCAGCTCGTGGAAACAGCGGCCGGCCAGGCCACCCCCCCCGCGTCCCCGCCGGTCTCGCCCACGAGCAAGAGCGCCGGCGCACCGGAGCGCGCGAGCGGCCCGCCGGTCTGCGAGCCGATCGGCGACATCCTGATCCGAACCGGCCGGGTGAAGGCCCGGGACGTGCTCGCCGCCGCTCACGAGCAGCACCGCGGCGACCCGCGGCACATCGGCGAGATCCTGGTCGAGCGCGGCGCGGTGCAGCCGCGCGACGTGGTCGAGGCGCTCCGCGTGCAGCGCGAGGCGCGTGGGGCGAGCCTCGCAGACAACAGCATCCGGGTCGACGTGGCCGTGCTCGACCGGCTCATGAACCTGGTCGGCGAGCTGGTGTTGGTGCGCAACGAGATGCTCGAGCTGACCGCGAACCGGCAGAACGTTGGCTTCGTCGCGGCATCGCAGCGGCTCGACCTGATTACGACCGAGCTGCAGGAAGGGATCATGAAGACCCGCATGCAGCCCATCGCCTGCGTCTGGAGCAAGCTGCCGCGCCTGGTGCACGACCTGGCCGCCGCGTTCGGCAAGCAGCTGCGCATCGAGATGGAGGGCCAGGAAACCGAGCTCGATAAGAGCATCCTGGAGGCGATCAAGGATCCGCTCATCCACATCGTGCGTAACTCCGTCGACCACGGCATCGAGATCCCGAAGGCGCGCACCGAGCGCGGCAAGCCGGCCGAGGGGCGCCTGCTGCTACGCGCCTTCCACGAGGGGGGTAGGTCAACCTGGAGATCCACGACGACGGCGCAGGGATCGACCCGGAGCGGATCCGCCAGAAGGCCATCCGCAACGGCGTGGTGTCCGCCGAGCACGCGGGGCGCATGAGCGATCGCGAACTCGTGAACCTGATCTTCCTGCCGGGTTTCTCCACGGCCGAGATGATCACCAAGGTCTCCGGTCGCGGCGTTGGCATGGACGTGGTCAAGACGAACATCGAAAGGATTGGCGGCGCCATCGACGTGCAGAGCCGGCCCGGGCAGGGCACGAGCATACACGTCAAGATCCCGCTCACGCTGGCAATCATCCCCGCGCTCATCGTGCGTTGCCGCGGCGACCGCTTCTGCATCGCGCAGGCGGGCGTGGTGGAGCTCGTGCGTATCTCGCCGGAGCGGGCGCGCGACGCTATCGAGCGGGTGCACGACGCACCGGTCTATCGCCTGCGCGAGCAGCTGCTCCCCGTGGTCCGCCTCGGCCCCGCGCTCGGCCTGGGCGATGCACCCGACAGCGCAGACCATCCGCTCAACATCGTGGTTGTGCGTGCGGACGGCGCCCGGTTCGCTCTGGTGGTGGACGAGGTGCACGACAGCGAGGAGATCGTGGTGAAGCCTCTGGGGGAACAGCTGGCCCATCTATCGGTCTACGCCGGGGCCACGATCATGGGGGACGGGCGTATCGCTCTGATTCTCGATGTTCCGGGCCTGGCGCAGCACGCCGGGATCGTGCGCGACGAGCACGCGCCGCGCGCCGCCGCCGCGCCCACGCCCGCGCCCGCCCCGGCGCGCGAGTTCGGGGAGCTCTTGGTCTGCTCGATCGCGGCTGGCAGGCGGATTGCCATACCGCTGACTTCGGTGGCTCGCCTGGAAGAGCTGCCCGCGTCGGCGATCGAGCGCACGGGCGGGCACGAAGTGGTGCAACACCGCGGGCGGGTCATCCCGCTCGTCCGCCTCAGCGCGGTGCTGGGTGGCTGCGCGGTGCAGGATCCCGCCGCGACGGACCGTGTGCACACGGTGATCTGCTCGGGAGCGACCGGGGACGCCGCCCTGGCCGTCGATGCGGTGCTCGAAATTGTGCGCGACGCCGCGACCGTGGCCGGCGGCCCGACCGCGCCCGGGATCGCGGGCTGCGCCCTGATTCACGGGCGGGTGACCGATCTGGTCGACGTCCGCGCGTTGATCCGGCGCGCGAGCGGCGGCGAGCACGGCCGCCCCACGGCCGCCTAGAGAGAGAACGATGGTATGAGCGAAACGCTCCGGTTCTGCACGTTCCGCCTGGACACGCACTTCCTGGGTGTCGGCGTCGGCACGGTCCAGGAGGTGCTCCGTCCGCAGCAGCTCACGCGCGTGCCGCTGGCGCCGCCGGCCGTGGCGGGCTTGCTCAATCTGCGCGGCCAGATCGTCAGTGCGATCGACCTGCGGCGGCGCTTCGGGCTGCCGCCAGGCGCGCCTGATCAGGCCATGATGAACCTCGTGCTGCGTGGCCGGCACGGGCCGATCAGCCTGCTGGTCGACGAGATCGGCGAAGTGATCGAGGTGCGGCCGGACTGGTTCGAGCCGCCGCCCCCCACCCTGCGCGGCAGCGCCCG
This sequence comes from Planctomycetia bacterium, assembly GCA_041487215.1. Taxonomy (GTDB): domain Bacteria; phylum Planctomycetota; class Planctomycetia; order JALXBF01; family JBGPMX01; genus JBGPMX01. The sequence goes on from JBGPMX010000097.1 coordinate 6,902, forward strand.
CGCGCTGGTGCAAGGCGCCTACAAGCTGCCCGATCGGCTGCTGCTCGCGCTGGATGCGGAGCAGGCCGTCGCGTGCGGCGACGCCGCCGCACCCCGCACCGAACGCCAACCCGGCGAAGTCGCAGCGGCAGCCGGCGACCCCGTTCGAAACTCAGCCGATTCGATGAACCCGACCGCCCCGGAATGTCGCAAAGGAGAAGAGCAATGAAGTGGTTCCATAACCTCCGCCTGGCGACGAAGCTGATCGTCGCCTTCCTCGCCGTGCTCTCACTCACGGCCTTCCTGGGCGTCTTCTCGATCGTCCAACTCCGGAAGGTGAACGACACGGCCGCGTCGCGGCAGGCACGCTTGGTCCAGCTGGCGCGCACGGCGTCCGAGCTGGCGGACTCGGTCGGCGCGTTCCGCCGCGCCGAGCTCCAGCACGTCCTGTCCGGCAACGAGGAGGAGTTCGATCGCTACGAGGCGGAGATGGCGCGGCTACGCACGACGATCGAGCACATGGAAGCGAGCGGCGCGGTCGGGCCGGATGCGGCCGATCCCAACGCAGCGCAGCGGTCGTTCCGGACCGCGTGGGCCGGATATTTCGCGGAGCACGACCGCCTGATCGCGGCATCCCGGCAGGGCAAAAAAACCGAGGCGACGGCGATCGCTCGCGGCGCCTCGCTGCGCCAGTTCGATGAGGCGATCGAGGCGATCCGGCAGCGCGGCGAGCTGAACGCCGCCGCGGCACTGGACGCGAGCCGCCAGGACGACGCGACCCACGCCCGCCTCTGGATCATCGGCGTCCTCTCGAGCAGCTTGCTGCTCGGCCTCCTGGTCGCCAGCTACATCGCGCGCATCATCGGCGACCCGCTGCGCACGCTCGCGGACATCGCTGGCCGCATCGCCCAAGGCGATCTCGAGCAGGGCATCGACATCGACAGCAAGGACGAAATCGGCGCGCTGGCCGGCGCGTTCGACAAGATCATCCGATCGGAACGGGAGCTGGCCCAGGCGGCCGTGCGCATCGCGGCAGGAGACATGGCCACGCGCGTCGAGGCGCGCTGCGACAAGGACCTGCTCGGCCGCTCCTTCCAACAGCTCCAGCAGACCATGCAGGCGCTGATCCAGGAGACCGGGCAGCTCGCCCGCGCCGCGCAGGCCGGGCGGCTTGACGAACGCGGCGACCCCGGCAAGTTCGACGGCGCGTTCCACGAACTGGTGCGAGCCATCAACGAGATCCTTGACGCCGTCGTGGCGCCGATCAACGAGGCCTCGGTGGTGCTCGAGCGGCTGGCCGCGCGCGACCTCACCGGCCGGGTGCGCGGAGATTACGCGGGCGACCACGCACGCATCAAGAACGCCGTCAACACGGCGGTGCAGGAGATGCGCACCGCCGTGCAGGCGATCGAGAAGCACGCCCAGCTGCTGGCCAACTCGTCCGAGCAACTCGCCTCCGTCAGCCACCAGGTCGGCTCGTACGCCGAGGAGACGTCCGCCCAGGCCAATGTCGTCTGCACGGCCGCCGAACAGGTCAGCCAGAACGTGCACACGCTCGCCACCGGGACCGAGGAGATGGGGGCAAGCATCCGGGAGATCGCCAAGAACGCCTCGGAAGCGGCGATCGTCGCCACCTCGGCCGTCCGCGTCGCGGAGACGACCACGAGCACGGTGAGCAAGCTCGGTGAAAGCAGCGTCGAAATCGGCAAGGTCGTGAAGGTCATCACGTCGATCGCCGAGCAGACCAACCTGCTGGCCCTCAACGCCACGATCGAGGCGGCGCGAGCCGGCGAGGCGGGCAAGGGGTTCGCCGTGGTCGCCAACGAGGTGAAAGACCTCGCCAAGGAGACCGCGCGAGCGACCGAAGACATCAGCCAGAAGATCCAGACCATCCAGAACGACACACGGGGCGCCGTGCTGGCCATCACCGATATCAGCAGCATTATCAACCAGATCAATGACATTCAGAACACCATCGCCAGCGCCGTCGAGGAGCAGACGGCGACGACCAACGAGATCAGCCGCAATGTGTCGGAGGCGGCCCGAGCGAGCTCCGAGATCGCGCAGAACATCACCGGGGTGGCCCACGCCGCCCAGAGCACGACGGCCGAGGTGGCCAGCACGCAGCGTGCCGCCGGCGAACTCTCCGTCATGGCCGCCGAGCTGCGCAAGCTGGTCACGCAGTTCCGGCTGCAACGCCACGCCGCAGAACGCCGGCCGGCCGGCGCGGTCGAGCAACCCGGCAGCCAGCGCGGCGACGATGACACCCGGCCGCGCGGCAACGGACGCAGCCGGCCACCCGTGCCCGTCGGCGTCTCCTAGCGACGGCACTCCCCCCGGCCCGTTCACCCCACGAAGGAGGACTGCGGTGCGTGCACTCTTGATCGACGATTCGCGAGCGATCCGAGCCATCATCGGTCGCACGCTCCGCGAGCTGGGCTTCGAGGTCGCGGAGGCGGCGCACGGCCGCGAGGGGCTCGAAAAGCTCCGCGACCCGGTACGCCCGGACGTGGTCCTGGTCGACTGGAACATGCCCGAGATGAACGGTCTCGAGTTCGTCCGGGCCGTGCGCGCCGACCACGCCTACGACGCCGTGCGCGTGGTCGTGGTGACCACCGAAACCGAGATGGCCAACGTGTCACGCGCCCTCGAGGCAGGGGCGAACGAATATGTCATGAAGCCGTTCACCCGCGAAGTGCTGCTCGAGAAGCTCGAGCTCGCCGGCGTGCCGCACGCCTAGCTCTCTATGCGCAAGATACGAATTCTCGTGGTGGACGACGCGGTCCTGGCCCGGCGCCAGACGCGTGACGCGCTGCGCGACGACCCAGCCCTGGACGTCGTCGCCACGGCGTCGAACGGGCGGATCGCCCTGGAGAAGATCGACGAGCTCGAGCCGGACCTGGTCACGCTCAGCATGGACCGCGGCATGTCGCACAGCCTGGACGCGCTGGCCGAGATCCGCCGCGCGCGTGCGCAGCTGCCGATCATCGTGTTCAGCCGGCATACCGCACGGGGCGCGGCGGCCACCCTGGATGCGCTCGCCGCCGGCGCCAGCGACTACGTGACCAAGCCGTCCGCGGGCGGCGACGCCGCTGTGGTGCACGAGCGGATCCACGCGGAGCTCATTCCGAAAATCAAGCGGCTCGGTGCCCCGCGCGCGGGCGCCGCCGCACGCGCGGCAAGCCGCGACGCGTCGCCCAGCCACAAGCCACGCGGACCGCGCATGGAAGTGGTCGCCATCGGCGTCTCCACGGGCGGACCCAACGCGCTCGCCGAACTCCTGCCCGCTCTGCCCAACGATCTGCCCGTCCCTCTCCTGGTCGTGCAGCATATGCCGCAACTCTTCACCGCACTGCTCGCCGAGCGGCTGGCGACGAAGTCGGCGATCCACGTCGGCGAGGCGTCGGACGGTACCGTGCCGCGACCCGGTACCGCCTGGCTGGCGCCCGGCGGCCAGCACATGATCGTAGAACGTTGCGGGCCGAACGTCCGAATCCGCATCCATCAGGGTCCCCCCGAGAATTCCTGCCGCCCTTCGGCCGACGTGCTGTTCCGGTCCGTTGCCCGCGTGTACGGATCCGCCGCGCTCGCCGTCGTATTGACGGGCATGGGGCAGGATGGCCTGCGCGGCTGCGAGGAAATCCGCCGCGCG
>JBGPMX010000098.1:0-10510 GCA_041487215.1 Planctomycetia bacterium
CCCGCCGACATCATCGGCACCAACATGGTGATGGAGCTGCCCGACGGCCGCCGCCACTTCGAGTTCCAGCGCGGACCGCTCTTCGCCCAGATCGTGCTGGCCGACGAGATCAACCGGGCCACGCCCAAGACGCAGTCGGCGCTGCTCGAGGCGATGCAGGAGCACTCGGTCACCGTGGGCGGAACGACCTACAAGCTCGAGGAGCCGTTCTTCGTCATGGCCACGCAAAACCCGATCGAGCAGGAGGGGACGTACCCGCTCCCCGAGGCGCAGCTCGACCGCTTCCTGTTCAAGCTGCTCGTGAGCTACTCGAGCCGCGAGGAGCTGCGCACGATCCTGGACCGCACCACGCGGAACGAATGGCCGAGGGCTGAGAAGGTGATGGACGGCGCCACGATCCGCCGCTACCAGGAGCTGGTGCGCGAGGTGATCGTCGCGCCGCACGTCCAGGACTATGGCATCCGCCTGGTGCTGTCCACACACCCCGAGGGGGAGTTCGCGGCGGACGTGACCAACAAGTACATCCGCTGGGGCTCGAGCCCACGCGGCGCCCAGACACTGGTGCTCGCCGCCAAGGTCCGGGCGCTGCTCGAGGGGCGTTACAACGTGAGCTTCGAGGATCTCCGCCGGGTGTACCTGCCCGCCATGCGGCACCGCGTGCTCTTGAACTTCGAAGCCCAGGCGGAAGGGGTCGAAGCAGATACGGTGCTGCTCCAGCTCCTCGAGCACGTGCCGGAGAAGGCCGAGGAACTGGTCACGGCGTGATGGTGTCCTTCGTCCGTGTTCCGTTGTCCGTTGCAGGAGGCGTTACGTGGCAAGAACAAACTTCGAGGGTCTGCGAGTTTATCAGCTCGCGGAGACGCTCGCGGATGCGATCTGGGAGATTGTCGTCGCCTGGAAGCCATTCGCACGGGATACGATCGGCAAGCAGTTGGTGCGTGCAGCGGATAGCGTCGGCGCCAACATCGCCGAGGGGGCGGGCAGGGGCAGTTTTGCGGACAATCGGCGGTTTGCGAGGACGGCTCGGGGATCCCTCAACGAGACGCAACACTTCCTCCGCCGTGCGTTCAAGCGCGCGCTCCTGGCCCCTGGGCAGATTAAGGAGTTGAAGTCTCTGGTGGACGAGCTGGGGCCGAAGCTAAACGCCTACATACGATCCATCGGACGGATGCCGGAGCGAGGTGGTATTAGTGGAGCAACGGACAACGGACAACGGACCACTGACGCTTAAATCATGTCAACCACGAGTCAGCAGCTCCTTTCTCCCGAGTTCGTGGCCAAGCTCGAGCAGCTCGAGCTGGTGTCGCGCAAAATCTTCGTCGGCCGCATGAAGGGAGAACGCCGCTCCAAGCGACGCGGCCAGAGCGTCGAGTTCGCCGACTACCGCAACTACGTCGCCGGCGACGACCTGCGCTTCCTGGACTGGAACATCTACGGCCGGCTCGACAAGCTCTTCCTCAAGCTGTTCCTCGAGGAAGAGGACCTGCACTTCTACCTGCTGGTCGACACCAGCGTGTCGATGGACTTCGGGCAGCCGACCAAGCTGTTCTACGCCAAGCAAATCGCGGCGTCGCTCGCCTTCATCGGCCTATTGAACCACGACCGGGTCATGATCGAGACCTTCAACGACCGGCTCGACACGCGGATCGGTCCCGTGCGCGGCCGTACCCAGTTCTGGCGCGTCATGGACTTCCTGATCCGACTCGAGTCGTCCGGCGGCAGCCACATGGCCGACGCGGCGCGGAGCTTCGCCATCCGCAATTCCGGCAAGGGGATCGTGGTCGTGCTCAGCGACTTCATGGATAAGGCGGGGTACGCCGATGCGCTGCGCTACCTGGTGGTGCGGAACATGGACATCTACGTGATCCAGATCCTCTCGCAAGAGGAGGTCGAACCCGAGCTCGTCGGCGACCTGCGTCTGGTGGACGCGGAGGACGACGACGTCGCGGACATCACGGTCAGCGCGCCGCTCCTCAAGCGGTACAAGCAGAACCTGAACGCGTTCTGCGGCGGGCTGCGCGACTGGTGCACCCGGCGATCGATCAGCTACGTGTTCACGACGAACCAGCGGCCGTTCGATCAGCTCGTGCTCCACTACCTGCGGCAACGCGGCCTGATCAAGTGAGCGTACTTAGTCAGTTGTCCGTTGTCAGTCGTCCGTGGTCCGTTCTAGGAGCGCCGAAATGGCAAGGACAAACTTCGAGACACTGCGCGTCTACCAGATTTCCGAGGCCCTCGCTGACAAGATTTGGAGCATCGTGCAGGCATGGAAGCCCTTCGCTCGGGATACGCTCGGCAAGCAACTGGTTCGCGCAGCCGACAGTGTAGGTGCGAATATCGCCGAAGGAACTGGACGCGGAAGCTTTCAGGATAACCGACGCTTCGCGCGGATAGCGCGAGGATCTCTCAATGAAACCCAACATTTCCTGCGCCGTGCGTTCCAACGCGATCTGTTGACCCCCGGCCAGGTTGAGGAGCTGAAGCCGCTCATCGGCGAACTTGGACCGAAATTGAACGCGTACATCAAATCGATCGGCCGGGTGCCCGCCAGCGTTGGGCGCGGCAACGAAGCAGGGAACGGGTCACCAGCAACGGACCACGGACCACGGACCACGGACGACTGACAGCGGACAGCGGACAAAGCTTATGCAGTTTCTGAATGCACTCTCGCCATGGCAGTGGGCCGCCGCGGCCGCCGTACCGATCGGCGTCGTCGCGCTCTACTTCCTCAAGCTGCGCCGCAAGCCCGTGCAGGTGCCCAGCACCTACCTGTGGCAAAAGTCGGTCGAGGACCTGCACGTCAACGCGCTGTTCCAGCGGCTGCGCCGCAACTTGCTGCTCTTCCTGCAGCTCCTGGTGCTGGCCCTGGCGCTCTTGGCCCTGGCCCGCCCGGCGTGGCTGACCCGCGAGGTGGGGGGCCAGCGGCACGTCATTCTCGTGGACAACTCGGCGAGCATGGCGGCGGGCGACGTGGCCCCGAGCCGACTCGAGTGGGCCAAGGCCCAGGCGCGCAGCGAGGTGATCGACAAGATGGCCAGCGACGACCTGGCCATGATCATCTCCTTCAACGATGCGGCGAGCGTCGTCGCCTCCTACACCGGCAACCGCCAGGTGCTGCGCGACCGCCTGGCCGCGATCGCGCAGACGCAGCGGCCGACCGACCTGCGCGAGGCGCTCGAGGTGGCCGCCGGGCTGGCGAACCCTCAGAAGCTGCGCGAGGGGGTGGCCGAGACCGCGCCGCCCAAACTGCACGTCTTCAGCGACGGCAGGTTCCCCGAGGTGAACGACTTCTCCCTGGGGAACCTGGACCCGCACTTCTACGCCGTGGGCAATTCGGACGTCAACCTGGGCATTCTGGCCATGATGGTGCGGCGCAACGAGGAACATCCCGATCGCATGCAGGTGTTCGCGCGGATCGAGAACTTCTCCGCCCAGCCGATGACGGCGCGCAGCGAGCTGTACCTGGACGGCGAGCTCAAGGACGCGCAGGAGCGACGCTTCGGCGCGCACGGCGATGCGTCGGCCGAGCAGGCGGTGGCGTTCGACCTGGACAACCTGGAACGCGGCGTGCTCGAACTTCGCCTCGACGCGCCCGACGCGCTGGCACTGGACAACCGCGCGTGGGCCGTGGTCGGCGACGTGCGCCGCGCCCGTGTGCTCGCCGTCACGCCCGGCAACCGCTGGCTCGAGATCACGCTGCGGACGGCAGCGGCCGCCCAGCTCGCCGACACGGACTTCATCAAGCCCGACGCGATGGGCGGAGATGACTACCAGCAGAAGGCGGCTACCGGACACTACGACCTCGTCATCTTCGACGGTTGCGCACCCGACCGGATGCCCGAGTCCAACACACTCTTCTTCGGCGCCATCCCGAAGCTCGCGTCACTCGGCGCGCCGCGTACGCTGGAGCGGCCGCTCATCGCCGAGGTGAACGATACGCACCCGCTCATGCGCTACGTCAACCTGGAGAACGTGATCATCCTTGAGAGTCTGCTGCCCGAGCTGCCGCCTGGCACCGAAACGCTCATCGAGAGCGGCGACGGGCCGCTCGCGTTCGTCCTGACCCGCGAGGGCTTCTCGGACTGCGTGTTCGGCTTCGGCTTCGAACGCCAGACGCCGCAGGGGCAGGCGCTCAACACCGACTGGCCGCTGCGGCTCAGCTTCCCGATGTTCGTCCTCAACGCCCTGCGCGTGCTGGGCAACGTCGAGGACGCGATCTCCGAGAAGGCGATCCTGCCCGGCCAGACCGTGGCGCTGCGCAGCGACGCGCCCGTGCGCGCGATCACCGTGCGCGACCCGGCGGGACAGAGCCACCAGGTGGCGCGGAACGCGCAGGGGACGTTCGTCTTCAACGCGACCGACCAGGCCGGCGTCTACCAGTTCACGGCGGGCGGACAGGAGACGCGGCGCTTCGCGGTCAACCTGTTCGACCCGCGCGAATCGGACATCGCACCCAAGGAAGAGCTGCAGATTGGGCACAACGCGATCGAGGCCTCGCACGAGATCAACCGGGCGCAGCGTGAGTACTGGCGCTGGCTGGTGCTCGCCGCGTTCGCCGTGCTGCTCCTGGAGTGGTACATCTACAACCGACGCGTTTACGTCTGACCGGCACGCTACTTGCCATTCTCCAGGAGCGATCCCTATACTACGCCTCGGCGTGGCGCACGGGGAAACACCGCCGCTCTCAAGATCACCTGAACTGATGACCGCAACCAGCCGGACGTCTCTCCTCCAGAACTCCAAAGAGAAGCTTCGCCGCCTCATCGAATCGAAGGCCGCTGAGCGTCAGGGATTCGAGGAATACCGCGGCGAAATCCAGCGACACTACGACGGGCTCGCCGGCGCGTTCCTGGCAGCCGGTAGTTTCGTTTCGGGGCACGCACCGCTCGCCAAGCGGCTGTTCCGGACGGGAGCCTTCGACCTGGCCGGCGCCAAGCGGATCCTGGACGCCGGGTGCGGGGCAGGGCAGTTCACCGAAATCGCGCTGGAACGCTGCGACCCGGACGCGCTCATCACCTGCTTCGATCTGTCCGTCGAGATGCTGCGGCGGGGCAGCCGGCGGATCGCCAGCGACCGACCCATGCCGCTGGCCGCGGATATCACACGCCTGCCGTACCGCGACGCGGCGTTCGACTGCGTGATCTGCGGCTGGGTGCTGGAGCACCTGCCCGATCCGCGCATCGGCCTCGGCTAGATCGCCCGCGTGCTCGAACCGGGCGGGCGGCTGTACATCCTGACGACCGAGACCACCTTCTTCGGCGCCTGCGTCAGCCGCTTCTACAAGTGCAGGACCTACGAGCGTGACGAACTGCGCGCGGCGTGCGGCGACGCCGGCCTGATCTGGAGGCACGAGTTCTGGTGGACCCGGGTCCACCGCAGGCTCAAGCTTGGCGGTATCCTGGTCGCCGCCGAGAAGTGCGACGACAACGGCCACCACCGCTGGTGACGGGAATCAGTTCCCCTCGCCACTCACTCGGCGCTGCGCAGCACGATCTTCGTGAGCTCCGGCTTGCACCGGAACCGCAACGGGTGCTTCCCGGACAGACCGCGATTGACGTAAAGCAGCGTCGGGCCGAGCTGGAATGCGCCCGTATCGAACGTCCGCCCGTAACGGCTGGGCATGAACACCGGACCGACCACCGGCAGCCGCACCTGGCCCCCGTGGTTGTGCCCGGCGAGCATGAGGTGAAAGCCGTGGCGACTGGCCCACGGCGCGTTGTCCGGCGTGTGGCTGAGCAGCAAGCGGAACGCCTGGGCCGGCGGCGCAGCGATCGCGTCGAGGTCCGGCACCCAGGGCGCCTCGGTCCCGGCGACCGCCAGGCGATGGCCGCGGATCTCCGCCAGTTCCCAGCGCCCCGAAACCAAGCAGAAGCCCGCCGCGGACATGTCGCGACGCATCCGCCGGTGGTCGTACCACAGATCGTGGTTGCCCAGCACGGCGAAGCGGCCCCAGCGGCTGCGCAGCCGGCCCAGCACGCGCGGCACCCACTCGTAGCAGCCCGGGCGATCGAGCAGGTCGCCGGTGACGGCGACGAGATCCGCGTCGAGCTCGTTCGCGGCGTCCACCACGCGCTCGAAGTATTCGATCGCCACGGTCCCCGTGAAGTGCAGGTCGCTCAGCTGCACAATCGAGAGCCCGTCCCAGGCGGCCGGCACGCCGGGCAGTCGAAAAGTCTTCTCGAGGATCTCGAGCTGAAACTGCTCGTTCCAGGGCAGGCGGGCCAGGTACCGCTTCGGGCCTGGCCCGATCGGGCGGCCACCGGCGAGCGCGGCGATGTCCAGCGTGCGCCCATGGTTGGAGAGCTGGGCCGCGGGCGGGCGGCGCAGCCAGCGCACGATCAGCGCCGCCGGGACCGCCACCCAACCCACCACCGCACACACGCCCAGGTAGGTGCGGAGTGGCAGGGGCAGCGCAGACCAGCGGCCGGTCGTGAACAGCCCCGCGTCCCAGCACAGCCAGGCGATCCACGGCGTGCCGACCACCAGCCACAGGTCATGCAACATGCGGAACCCGCGCAGCAGGCGACGCGGATAGGCATGCCCGTAGAGCACGTTCAGGGTCGAGACCGCGAGCGCCGCGTGCCCGGCCAGAGCACCAGCGAATATGAGCAGCGCCAGCAGCGACATGGAATCCTTTCGCCGAGAAGGGAATGCGGAGGCAGCCATTGTGACGCGGCGGGAAAACAACGCAAGAGAGACTTCGCCGTCGGCGTGATGCCGCTCCGGTTTACTTCTCGGCGACGCCCCCGGCGGCGGGCTCTTGCGGCGCCGGCTCTTGCGCGAGAGCGGATTCGATGGCGGCGATCAGGCGGTCGACGCGGAACGGCTTGTAGAGCACGGTGTGCAGCCCCTCGCGGCGCGCCTTGACGATCGCGTGGCTCGCGTCGTAGCCGAAGCCGGTCATGAGCACCGTCGCGGCGGCCGGCTGCAGCTCGCGCAGCGCGGAGAAGATCTCGAAGCCCCCCATGTCCGGCAGCCGGATGTCCGCGATGAACACGTCGTACTGGCTGAGCCGGGCCATGGTCAGCGCCTCCTGCCCCTCGGACGCCGTCTCCACGACGCAGCCGTAGCGGCCGAGCAGCGTGTGCGCCGCCTGCCGAACCGCCTCGTCGTTGTCGATGAGCAGGATGCGGCGCCCGACCAGCAGCGGGTTGCGCGGGCGACGCGGCACCGGCGCGTGCGTGTGCGGGGCCGGCACGATCTGCTCGCCGACGTTCTGGATAAGTTGCTTGACGTCGCGCGCGTTGGCCAGGATGCGGCGCAGCCGCTCGGCGACGTCCGGCTCGTGCCCGATGTAGCGATCGAGCACGCAGGTCGCATCGCGCAGGATGGCGTCCACCGGCAGCGCGACCTCGCGGCTGATCAGCTCGACCGATTCGGTGGTGGCCGTGAGCTTCTGCGCCTGGAGCAGCTCGAGCGTGTTAATGGCCACCGCGACGTCCCGCGCGTAGATCTCCAGGAACTGCACGTCTTCCTCGGTGAACTTGCCCGGCTCCGGGCTCTCGACATTGAACGTGCCGATCACCTCGTCGTGCAGGCTGAGCGGCACGGTAATCGAGCTCTTCGCGTTGGGCGCACCGGGCAGGTAGAGCGGGTCGTTGGCCGTGTCTTCGCAGAGGTAGCTGCCGCCGGTCGCGGCAACGAAGCCGGTCACGCCGTTTCCCTGAGGCTGCGCGTAGAGCGGCCGGTTGGCGGCGTCGGGCCGCATCCCTTCGCAGAGCAGCGGCTCGAGCCGGCCGTTCGTGCGGTCCAGCATGCGGATCTCGATCGAATCCAGGTTGAGCAGGTCCTTGGTGTGGCGGAGGATGTTGGACTTGAGCAGCTCGATGCGCTGCTCGACATCCATCTCCGCCAGCTCGTCGGCGGAGAGATCGCCCAGCTCGGAACCGGCCTGGTGGATGGCGCGGAGCTTCTGCTGCTGCTGCACCTCGGCGGTCACGTCCCGTGTCAGACTGATGACGTGCGTGACGTTCTGCGCGCTGTCACGGACGGGGGTGACGGAGACGCGGAAATAGCGGTTGTCGGCGCGGCGCAGGACGGTGGAGGAGACGTTGCCGCTGCGGGTCGCGGTGGTGAAGGGACAGTAGTCGGGTCCGCGGATCTCCGGCGAGCCGAGCGCGGTGTAGAAATTCTCGCCCGCCACGCTCGCCTTGCCCGCCAGGGCGAGGAACTCTGGGTTCGCCCAGCGGATCGTGAGATCGGGGTCGACCAGGGCCACGCCGTCGGCGATCGCGTCGAGGATCTGGTCGGCCTGGAGCAGCACGCCGATCTGCTCGACGAGGCCCAGGTCCGCCGTGTCGGCGAAGACCCCCGCGAACTGGCCGTGTCGCAGCAATGCCAACCCTCGCACGACGCTCGTCACCACGACGACTTCGTGGGTGTTGGCGAGCCTCTCGAGCAGCTCGCGACCGACCTTCTGGCGGGGGTCCAGCACAAGGATCTTCGGTTTCTCAGCCAACCGATGGGTCTCCTACCGCCAGCCAGCGCGATTGCACCAGGATTATTATAGGCCGCTCCGACACCGTGGCACAACCAATGCACCCGGCCGCCTTGAAGGGGGAAGGACCAGGCATTATAGTTATGTGTTCTTTGCGGTCGGCGCAATTGTGAGCCTCGCGCTGCTGTGAATCCGCACGTCTGCCGCATTGGCGTCAACCTCGCCCTGGTCGTTCTCTCACTCCTCTGCGGCCCGCGGGCCAGCGCCGAGGAGCAGGCCGTCCTTACCGACGGCAGTGTGCTGCGCGGCCGCTTGGAACTCGACGGGGCCGCGGCCGTTTTCCGCAGTCCCGAGCGCCCGGCCCCGGTCCCCGCTCCGCTGATCCGCCGCGTGCTGCGCACGGAACCGCCCAGCGTGCCGCGGGGCACACCGCCGCCGCACCGCGTCCGCCTCTGGGGCGACGAATCGCTGAGCGGCACGGTAGAAGCCATCGCCAACGACGCCCTCGAATTGCGAACACTCGACGGGCAACACCTCCGCGTGCCGATCTCCCTGGTGGCGTCCGTCGAGCATGCGCACGGCGAGGCCGTGGTGCTGCGCGACGATTTCGAAGCCGAACTGCCCGCCCGGCACGTTGCGGGCCAGGCGGCGCGCTCCGGCGACCGTGCCGCTTCCGGCGACTCGAGCCTGCGGCTCGCGGAGCCCGGGGACGCGGTCGAGTACACGCTGGCCGAGCCGGTCGCGAGCGGATCGTTCGAGGTCCGGTTCTTCGATTCGGCCAAGCTGCGGGCGGATCGTGAATGGGTCGCGGAGCTGGACTTCGCGTCCGCCGACGGCGTGCGTCCGGTACAGGTGCTGCTCGGCTGGGCCGCAGACAGCTACGGGCTGCTGACGCCGCGCGGCCCGACGCTCGCCGTGCAGCACGTCGCCCGCGCGGCCGGGTGGAACCGGCTCGGTGTACGTTTCTCCCCCGGGCACCTCTCGGTCCTCATCGGCGACGCCGTGCTGACCCACGGCGACGCCGGGGTCGGCCAGCTCCGCGCGGTTCGCTTCCTGGTCCGTACGCCGGAAGACGAGCCGGACAAGGGCGCCGAAGCGGCATGGACCGGGTACGTCGACGACCTGCAGCTCGCCGAGACGGTCGGATCGGCCGGCTTCTACCAGCCGTCTCCGAACCAGGACGACGCCGAGTTCACCAACGGGGACCAGCTCTACGGGCGCATCGAGTCGGCGAACGATCGCTCGCTGACGATCGCGGGAGAATTCGGCCGGTACGAGGCGGCATGGCGCGACCTGCGCGGCGTGCGATTCGCACCGCGCAGCTGCCCCGTCCAGCGTGTGGACGGGCAGCGCGTGCGAGCCACCCTGTCGGCCGGTTCCGCTCCCGACGCGGCCGATGCGGAGCCCGACGTGCTCGAAGGCGTGCTGCGCAGCGTGAGCGACGATGCGCTCCGTCTGGAGCACCCGCATTTGGGCGCGGTCGACGTCCGGCGCGATCGCCTGCGCGCGCTCGAGTTTCTCGGACGCGGCGCCTGGATCGCGATCGATGCCGGGTACCACCACTTCGGCGACCAGGTGAACGTGCGGCTGCAGGCGCCCTATCCGGAAGGGACGGAGCACCGCTGGGAGTTCGCGCTGGACCGTGTGCCCGACCACACGGTGCTCCTGCTGTCCGTCGTGGAGATGGAATCGATGGCACGCGGCGCACGCTACTACGAGGAGCTCAAGAACGGGGAGCTACGCACCTACCTGTCGCTCAACGGGACCGAGCTCGATCCCGAGGGGCTGAACCACCTGCTGCCGGCCAACAGCAAGGGGGCCGTGCGCCTGCGCGTTCCGGTGCCTCCCGGCTTGCTCCGCGCCGGCTCGAACGCGCTCCGGATGCACCAGGTCCCCCAGAACGACGACTCCTACGACGACTGCGGCGTCTTCGCCATCGGGCTCGAAACGAGCGCGGGAGAGTAATGGTCACTCTTATGCCCTCTCCCGCCATGGGAGCGCGAGGGCGAGTCCGGCCCCCTCTCCCGCTCATGGATCCGTGGGAGAGGGACGGGGTGAGGGCCCTTTCACCGA
>JBGPMX010000099.1:0-10424 GCA_041487215.1 Planctomycetia bacterium
CCAAGCAGCTGGCGGTCGAGCGGCTGCCGGTCGCCCTGGTCTTCGCCCCGGACGGTGCGGGCCTGGGGCGGCTCGAGGGGTATCGCCCGGCGGACCTTTACGCCAACGAACTCACGCGGCTCCTCGAACGCCTGCCGGCCGCCAAACGCCCGGAGGCACCCACGCCGGAACTGGTGGCCGCCAGCAGTTCGCCGGAACCAGCGGCGGAGCCCCACCGCAGGGTGAGGTTGCTGGCGCATCTGGTGGGCGGTTCCCACCCCGAGGTGCCGAAAAAGCAGACGCCTCACCTGGAACCGGCAAACGACGTCCGCTACGTCGACCACGGGTCCGGTGCCGAGCACGGGCTGGTCGAGCCCGGCGAGATGATCCGCTCGGCAAGCCTCGATACCCCCCTGGCATTGGACGGCTACTGCGTCGTGTCGCTCCTCGAGAAGAAGCGTCTGGTTCGGGGCCTGCCCGAGTTCCGCATGGCGTTTGACGGCCAGTACTACCAGTTTTCGGGCGCCAGTGAGCTGGAAAAATTCCGCGTCGACCCGTCTCGGTACGCACCAGCGCTGGGGGGGCGTTGCCCCGTCTCGTTCGTGGACGAAGGCCGCGAGGTCGCGGGCAGCCCGAACCTGGGCGCACGCTACCGGGGACGACTCTACCTGTTCGCCGACGCCGACGCGCGCCGTCGCTTCCAGCAAGATCCGCGACGCTACGTGGATTGCGATCTCGCCCTGGCCGGCCGCTGCCCGGTCTGCTGGTCCGAAAAGCAGGCAGCGGTCGACGGCACCCCCGATATCCGGGAATTGTCGGGGAGTCGGCTGTATCGCTTCGAGAGCACCCAGCATCGCCAGGCGTTTCTGGACGACACCCCTCGGTTCGTTCCTCGCACATCCCGCCAGCCTTAGCAGCCCATCGCCGCGGTCTTCGCACTCTTTTTGGAGCTCTCGGAGCGCCTTTTCCAGGGGCCCCGGTGTTGGAATGGGTAACTTGTGGGGGTAGCGGAAAATAATTGCTTGAAACCAGCGAGACCGACAATTACAGTCATACTACTGACACAGGGGGGTGCGGTGGCGGAAAGCCCTGTACAACACGACTCGCAGGGCCTGCCTAGGCCGGATTGAGAATACGTCTGGTACTTCAAGCGTCCTGCCAAATCGATTCTTGTGCGGTTCGTCCTCCTGACTTCCCGAACTTCTTAACTGAGCCCGCGACACAGCCGGCTCAGCGACGATAGCCGACACGCGACGGATCGGTTCAGGGAAGACCCACTAAGGGCCGTTTCATGAGGATGCGGGGACCGCGACGGTCTCCGCGGTGAAACGGCCAACCTCGCGGGAAGGATCCCCCAGACTAGCTCGAGTTGCCGTATCGTTCGCCGGCCCGGCGGTCCCGGTCCTGGCGGGTGAGCGCATCCTTCCTTAGACCGCGGCGTTCATGCAAGCCGGTGGCCCGCGGGGTTCGACACAGTCAGTGGGAGCTTCAAGCGATGAGCCGAGTTGTGATCACGGGTCTGGGAGTCGTGTCGCCCAACGGAATCGGCAAGGACGCGTTCTGGAACTCGACGACCGAGGGTCGGTCGGGGGTTTCGTACGTCGAATCGTTCAACACCGAGGGGCACACGGTGAAGGTGGGCGGGGAGGTGAAGAACTGGGACCCGTCCCCGTACCTGAACGGCAACCGCAAAAGCCTGAAGGTGATGGGTCGCAACGTGCAGTTCGGCGTCGCCGCGGCGAAGATGGCCATGGAGGATGCGGGGCTGATCAATGATCAGGTGCTCGACCGCACCCGGCTCGGCGTGGTCATGGGTACCGGGATTGCGCCGATCGATCTGGGGGACCTGGCCGGCCCGGTCGCCCAGGCGACCAACGGCCATTTCTCGCTCCCCAAGTTCGCCCAACTCGAAGAGAAGGAGATGCCGCCGCTCTGGATCCTGCGGCACCTGCCCAACATGGTGGCCGCCCACATCTCGCTGGCCCACAATGCCCAGGGCCCGAACAACACGATCGTCACGGCGTGCGCCGCGGGCACCCAGGCGCTTGGCGAGGCGTTCCGGCTCGTCCTGCGTGGCGACGCGGACGTGATGATCGCCGGGGGTGCGGACAGCCGGATCGATCCCTTGCTGTTTGTTGCCTACACGGTGCTCGGCGCGGTGAGCCGCGGCGACCGGCCGCCGCAGGAGGTGTCGCGTCCGTTCGATCAGGACCGCGACGGCTTCGTGCTCGGCGAAGGCGCGGGGGTGCTCATCCTGGAGGACTACGAGCGCGCCCGAAGCCGCGGCGCGCAGATCTATGCCGAGATCACAGGCTACGGCAGCTCGTTCGACGCCTTCGCGATCACCAAGCCCGAGCCGGAAGGGAAGGGGGCGGCGCTCGCCATGCACGCCGCGCTGCGCGAGGCGCGGCGGGACCCGGACGGCATCGACTACATCAACGCGCACGGCACGAGCACCAAGCTCAACGACATCATGGAGACGAACGCCGTCAAGCGCGTGTTCGGCGACCGGGCGCGCGAGATCCCGCTCAGCTCGATCAAGTCGATGGTCGGTCATCTCATCGGCGCCTCGGGGGCCGTGGAAGCGATCGCCACCGCGCTGACGCTCCGCGACGGCGTCATCCCGCCAACCATCAACCTGCGTAAGCCCGACCCTGCGTGCGACCTGGACTATGTCCCGAACATGGCGCGCGAGCGCCGCGTGCGCACCGCCCTGTCCAACTCCTTCGGGTTTGGCGGGCAGAACGCGGCCCTGGTGCTCGAGGCCGTGTGACCGGCACGCCGGGCCGCGTCTCGATCCGATTCGAAAAAAAACTCGAAAACCAGCCGGCCGGCGAATACTTCGGAAGTCTTCGTCCCTGCGCCCGACCGACTTCCGAAGTCTCTCGGGGTAAGGCCCTGTTCCCGGGAAAGACTTCCGAAGTCCAGGCGCCGAGTGGAAGACTTCGGAAGTCTCTCCATAGCCATCCAAGTCCGGATCACGCCGAGCGCTCTAGGAAAAACCACGCCCTTGGAGTAGTTATCCCACACCGCAGTGCGTCCTGACCACGCTCGCGAAGGCCGCGCCGGAGCCCGACCCGGCCCGGGCGGCCTGACGGTTTTGTGACGTGCTGTGCAACGTCCGGCCAGGACGCCGCCTGTCCGGCAAGGCACCGGAAGTCTTGCCATGTTCCGAGCCGATTCAGCCAACGCTGGCCGCGGTGCTGCGCCCGCTCGCGTGCGTGCGATCCGCTGGGCGGAGGTCCTGACCGCTCTCGCGCTCGCCAGCCCCGCGCCGGTCCGCGTCGCCGGGGATCGGTCCGCTGCGAATCCGGGCCCCGCCCCCGCGCTGGAGGCCTCCGGCGCCGCACCCCGTGCCGGGGTCGGCAAGGCAGCCGCGCATGCCGTCACGCTCGCGCGCGGCGATGCCGCGGCATCGCCCGCGGCGCCCGCGGGCGGAGCTCGGTGTGAGGAACTCCGCGGCATCTGGATCCCCACCGACGGCCCGCGCGATTGGGATACGCTGATGCGCCGCCTGCGTGCGGCCGGGCTCAACGCCGTCTTCGTACGCGTCGCTCAAGGGGGCAAGGCGATCTACCCCAGCCGCGTCCTGCCGCAGGACCACTGGGCGGCCGATGCGGGGGGGGACGAACTCGAACGCGCCATCGTCGCCGCACACCGCCACGGACTCGAATTCCACGCCTGGAAGGTCTGCTTCCACCTCAGCTCGGCCAAGGCCCGGCCGGCCGGCACCGCGGCGCGCGAGTTCTACGAACGCGTGGCGCGCGACGATCGCCTGGTACGCGACTCGAAGGGGACGCAGAGCTACTGGCTCAACCCCGCCGACCCGCGCAACCAGGACCTCGAGCTGCGCGTGGCGCGCGAGGTCGCAGAAAACTACGCGGTCGACGGGTACCACCTGGACTACATCCGCTACCCTGACGCCGAGCCGGGCTTCGATTTCCACTTCGGCGCCGTTTCGCGCCGCGAGTTCGAAAAGTCGCTCGGCCGGCCGGTGGCCGATTGGCCCACTGCCGTTATCTCCGGCGTGCTCAAGCAGCGCTACGAAGATTGGGAGCGGGACAACATTACCGGGCTGGTGCGGCGGATCCGGGCGGAACTTATCGCGCGGCGGCCGGGCACGCTGCTCTCCGCAGCCGTCTGGCGCAACGTCCACTTCAACCGCGCCACGGTCAAGCAGGACTGGCCGCGTTGGGGCCGCGAGGGGCTGGTCGATTTCCTCGTCCCCATGGTGTACGTCATCGATCCGGACGAGTTCCGGTCCACGCTGGCGCGCGATTTCTCCACGGTGTGCGGCCGGGTGCCCTTCCTGGCCGGCATTGGCTCCTGGCGGCTCAAGTCGACGGGCGCTCTGGTCGATCAGGTCCGCTCCGCGCGTCAACTGGGCGCCGATGGGTTCGTACTCTTCAGTGCCGATGCGGCGCAGATCGACGAGCAGCTCGAGGCGCTCGCCGCCGCAGCCACCAAGCAGCCTGCGCTGCCGGGCATCGGCCTGGCCTGGTTCGAGTTCGATCTGCCCGCGGAGTCGGCGCGCCGCCGCTACAACTATCCGGCCGTCGAGGCGGGGCGCGCCACGACGCTGACCGTCCGCCTGCGCCGGTGCGCGGCGGGGTTCGGGGAAAACCTGCCCGCTTCGGTCTCCGTGGAAGACCTGTCCGGGCGGCCGATCGGTGCTCCGCAGCGGTTCGCGCTGGCACCGGGGGACACCCAGTCCGTGTCGTTCGTCCCCGCTGGAGCGCCGCAACGGCTGGTCCTGCGCTACCGGCTTGGCCGAAGCAGCGCCGCGAGCCGGTCCTTCGTGGTGCGCGGGCCGATCCTTGAACCGCTTCCGGGCCGCGAGGTCGCCGCACTGCGCGCGGATGACCAGCCGCCGACCCGATCGGGGTCCGACACGCACGTGGGAGTCTATGACAACGGCGTGGGCGCCGACGGGATCTTTGAAACGCTTTCGGGCGTGTCCGGTATTACGCCGCTGTGGATTCACCAGCTGCGAGCCAGCCACCTTGCGGCCGTCGACGTGCTCGTGCTGCCGCAGTTTTATGACCTGGCCGACCTGACCCCCGAGGTCGCTGCTACGCTACGCAGCTGGGTTGAGCACGGCGGCCGCCTGATCCTCACGCGCGATGCGGTCGGGCTGCGCTGGCATCCCCGGCTGTTTCCCGAGGTGGGCGTGGGCGAGCGGATCGCCGGCGGCCGCACTCTGGACGTCCGGTCCGCCCTGCCCGGGTTCCCCAAGGGCGCCCGCCTGGACCACGAGAACGCCGACCACGCCCAACTCCGCGTCGCCTCTTCCGCCCAGGTGCTGATCGCCGAGCGGAAGACGGGCAAGCCGATCGTTGCGGCCGGCCGGATGGGGAAGGGGACGGTGATCCTCGACGGCCTCATTCCCGGCTACGCCGCCGAATCGCCCAGCGATTCCAATGCGTGCCGCCTCCTGGCCGCGCTCGTGCAGTATCGTTAACGGCCCGCGCAAAAAAAAACTTGTACAATGCGGGTTGGCGTACGTCAGGCCTTCTAAGTAGGTCCGCAGAAAGAGGTACGTCAGGCTTTCCAGCCTGACGCTGTTCGGCATCGGCCTTGTCAGGCTGGAAAGCCGGACGTACCTGCGCTCCGCGCTCGGGGGGACGGTTCGTGCTGGTCGATCTCATCCAGGTCACGACACGCGACGGCGTGCGGCTCGACGGGATGCTGCAAGCGCCCGGTGCCGGATTGTCCGCGGGCGTGACGGCGCTCGTCTGCGTGCATGGAACGGGGGGCAACTTCTACAGCTCCACCTTGTTCCAGGCGTTTGCCGAGCATTTCGTTGCGCTGGGCTGCGCGGTGCTCCGCGTGAACACCCGAGGCCACGACGGGATCAGCACGGCCGTGACGGCGCAGGGGGGGCGCCGGCTCGGTGCCGCCTACGAAGCGGTCGACGACTGCCGGCATGACCTGGCCGCCTGGATCGATTGGGCCGCCGAGCGCGCGGGCCCGCGTCTGGTGCTCGTCGGACACAGCCTGGGCGCGGTCAAGAGCCAGTACACGCTGGCTCAGGAAGCGCATCCCGCCGTGGTGGCCCTGGTAGCGCTCTCGCCCCCCCGCCTAGCCTACTCCGTGTTCCGCGCCAGCCCGACCGGTCAGGAATTCCTGGATACGTACGCGGCGGCCGAGAGCCGGGTGCGGGCCGGCCAGCCCGACGCCCTGCTCGATGTGCGGCTGCCCATCCCTTACGTGATCACGGCTTCCGGATACGTCGAGAAGTACGGACCTGACGAGCGCTACAACTTCCTCAAGTTTGTGGGCCGCGTGCCGTGCCGGATGCTGGTGACGTACGGCGGCGCCGAGCTCACCAACATGGCGTTCGGCGGCGTACCGGAAGCGCTGGCACCGATCGCCGCCGAGCACGGGCGGCTTGCGATCGAAACCGTCCCCGGCGGCGACCATTTCTACAGCGGCGTCCGACCGGAGCTGATCACCCGCGTGGATCGCTGGCTGCGCTCGGGCGTGGAGTGAGAAGATTTCTGGCGTCAGGCCAATCGTTTCACCGCAAGCCGCAGGCGCGCGCGTGCGGAGCACGGCCCGCACAACGCGCGCGCCTTCGGCTTGCGGTTAAACGACCGCGCCGACCGCGCCAACTTGGACGCCGCTGGGATGTCCAGCCGTTGTGTTGTGGAATGCGCTCGGTTATTTTCAGTATTCTAGCGACACCCATGTAGGCGAACCGGTGATCCGGTAAGACGTGATGGGGTTTGCTAGGTGTGCTCTGCCGAACGGTCTCACCCCCCGACCCACGGATCCCCCCGGAGTTTCATGGCCGTGACCGACCTAGCGACCGGAGCGGGCAGCGCCGCCAGAGTGAAGGCCGCGCGCGAACGGCTCGATGCCCACGTGCGCGAGATCGTCGAGTGGCACTTCAACCCGGACACCGGCTGCCCGTTCTGGCTCGAGTATGCCGCGAAGCTCGGGTTCGACCCGCGCCGCGAGGTGCGCGGGGTCGACGACCTCAAGAAGTTCGAGCTGTTCCAGGACGAATGGCTGCGCGGCGGGCCCGTGCGGCGCTGGGTTCCGAAGGGGTACGCCGACAAGCCGATCTACGTGTTCGAGACGGGCGGCACGACGGGCGTCCCCAAGACCCGCGTGGCGATCAATGATTTCCGCATCGACTATGAGCTGTTCAGCGACACCTTGCCGGACCAGCACTTTCCGCGCGGGGCCAACTGGCTGATGCTCGGTCCCTCGGGACCGCGGCGGCTGCGGCTTGCCGTCGAGCACCTCTGCCAGTACCGCGGCGGCGTCTGCTTCTGCGTCGACCTCGACCCGCGCTGGGTCATCAAGCTCATCAACAAGGGCTGGATGGAGCACCTGGAAGCGTACAAGCAGCACGTGATCGATCAGGCGATCACGGTGCTCGGGGCCGGGCACGACATCCGCTGCATATTCACCACCCCGAAGCTGCTCGAGGCGCTGGCTGCGGGGCTCGAGAAGCGCGGCTCGAGTATCAAGCAGGCTGGCATCACGGGGATCTTTTCCGGCGGCACCGAGTTCACGCCCCAGTGGACCCGGTTCGCCACTGAGGAACTGCTCGAAGGCGTGTACATGACCCCCACCTACGGCAACACGCTGATGGGGTTGGCTTGCTCCAAGCCGGTAACGCCGGCCGATGGCTACAAGATCACGTACTACGCGCCGCAGCCGCGCGCGGTCATCCAGGTGGTGAACTTCAAGGACCCGAACCGGCTGGTGGATTACGGGCAGACGGGCCGCGTCAAGCTGACCACGCTTACCAAGGAGTTCTTTGTCCCGGGGTTCCTGGAACGGGACGAGGGCGAGCGCGAGAAGCCGTACGAGAAGTACCCGTGGGACGGCATCAGCGGGGTGCGGCCGTTCCACGAGTTCGCCGCCACGACGACCGTGGGCGTCTACTAGCAGTTCGGGCAAAAGGAGAGTCAGCGCTTGCCACCTTGCCGGTTCTAAGAGGATGAAACAAAGGACCTAGTTGCGAACGAGGTATCTACACGACCATGGGCAAAGTGTTTCTCAGCTATAGTTTGCATGACGAGCGAGAGGCTGCGGTGATCCGCGACGCGCTTCGCGAGCGAGGGTTGGATGTCTGGTGGGACGCGGAGCTGCCGGTAGGGAAGAACTGGGCGGCAGAAGTGGCCCGGGCGCTGGACAAGAGCGACAGCATGGTGGTCTTGGTCTCGCCGACTGCAATGAAGTCGGACCTTGTGAAACGCGAGCTTGAGCACGCTCTCTCAAGCGAGAATTTTCGAAACCGCATTTTCCCCGTGCTGATCAAAGAGACTCCGCCATCGGAGCTTCCCGGATTCTTCACGCTCATGCAGATGTTCGATCTCACCAGAGAGCATGGCAAACGGGTGAAAGCCGTTGCCGACGCTATCAAAGCAGCGCCGAAAGGGAGTCCACGGCTCGTTGACAAAGCAGGGAAACCCGTGCGCCTTGTCGTACGGACGGGTTCGGCGAAAAAGGACAACCGGTGAGGCGAGAACAACCGCGGAGGTGCTTTCTAAGTCACTCGCATCGGGACCGGCGATTTGCAGAACGCCTCGAGCACACTCTTCAAAGCCATCGCGTGCCCGTCTGGTATAGTCCGACGCAGATTAGAGGTTCGCAACAGTGGCTTGATGAGATCGGGAAGGGACTGCGTCAGTGCGATTGGTTCTTGATCATCTTGTCCCCGCACGCGGTCAAATCGATTTGGGTCAAGCGCGAGCTGGAGTTCGCTCTGCGAATCAAGCAGTTCAACAACCGGATCGTTCCGATCAAGTACAGGAACTGCAACTACGGCCGGCTCTCGTGGGTGATCGATAGCTTTCAGATCGTCGATTTTTCCAGACAATTGGCACCTGGATTCCGCGAGTTGTTCCGGATATGGGATCTCGAGTATCGGGGCAACTAGGCACCGTTCGGGAGGCATGACGGCCAAGAAGGGCAATCCTTTATACGGAGAAAGACACCGTGCTCAACATACCCGTCCTGCGTTGGGGTAAGCCTTATACGAGCCTCGAGCTCGATACCGTCGTGCACTTCGAAACGGGCGAAGAGCTCGCCCGAGTGAGCCAGGCCAACGGCGGGCTCATCGAGCGCGACATGCGGAATGCCCGGCAGGCGCGCGACGTGCTGCGCGAGCTGCCGTGCAAGGAGCTGATCGAGCGGGTGAAGAAGGCGGCCCAGCTCTACCTGGAGGCGACGCTGCCCATGGGGGACGGCACGCAGTCCCCGGACGAGTTCGCGCGGCAGCAGTCCGCCACCACGGGACTTCCCGAGCACATGTGCCGGGCGAACATGAAGAAGAACCACTTCGTGCTCACCCACATGGACAAGATGCTCGACGCGCTCACGCGCGGCCTGGACCTCGACATCCTCACCCGCGGCTACGGCATGGAGCACCGCGGGGTGCTGGTCAGCTACCAGGCGCAGACGCCGGTGCTGGGCCTGGTGCTGCCGTCGAACTCGCCCGGCGTGCACACGCTCTGGCTGCCGGTGATCCCGATGCAGATCGGCCTGGTGCTCAAGCCGGGCCCGCAGGAGCCGTGGACGCCGTACCGCATGGCGGCCGCGTTCTTCGAGGCGGGCATCCCGCGCGAGGCGATCGCGGTCTATCCCGGCGGGGGCGAGGTGGGGGCGGCCGTGCTGGCGCGCTCGCCGCGCAGCCTCATCTTCGGCGGCACCGCGACCGTGGAACGCTACAAGGGGAATCCGGCCGTCCAGGCGCACGGGCCGGGTTTCAGCAAGATCCTGCTGGGTGACGACCAGGTGGACCGCTGGGAGAAGCACCTGGACATGATGGTGGACAGCGTGCTCGTGAACAGCGGGCGCAGCTGCATCAGCTGCTCGGGCATCTGGGCGTCGCGGCACACCGAGGAGATCGCCCGAGCGCTTGCCGAGCGCATGGGCCCGGTCGTGCCCAAGCCGATGGACGATCCGACCGCCGCACTGGCCGCGTTCACCGTGCCGGGCGTGGCCCCGGCGATCTCCCAGGCCATCGACGCGGATCTCAAGACACCCGGCGCCGAGGACATGACGGCGCGGTTCGGCCACCGCCTGGTCGAAAAAGAACGCTGCGCCTACCTGCGCCCCACGGTGGTGCACGCGAAATCGCCCGACGTCCCCATCGCCAAGAAGGAGTACATGTTTCCGTTCGTGACCGTGGTTGAGTGCCCGCAGGAGAAGATGCTCGATGCGATCGGCCCGACCCTGGTCTGCTCGGCGATCACCGAGGACAAGGCGTTCCAGCGCTCGCTTGTCGACGCCACGCACATCGATCGTCTCAACATCGGCGCGATTCCCACCATCCAGCTCAATTGGCTGCAGCCGCACGAGGGGAACATCGTGGACTTCCTGTTCCGCGCACGGGCGTTCCAGATGACGACATGACGCCGGGCTCGCTTGGCTGAGCAGCCACGGCATGGTGACACAGTCCGGAATCCTCCTGTGTCTCCGCC
>JBGPMX010000100.1:0-10349 GCA_041487215.1 Planctomycetia bacterium
ATCGTGCCGGACACCCGCACCAATGCGCTCATCGTGTCGGGCACGCCCGCCGATGTGACGCGCGTCAGCCAGCTGCTCGAGGTACTCGACCGCAACGATGCGCCCAGCTCCGGCGCCATGAGCGCTCCGCGCATCATCCCGGTGCGCTACTCGAGCGCCACCGCCATCGCCCAGGTGATCCGCGAGGTCTATGCGTCGCAGGTCGTCACGGGGGCGGGGGGACCGAGCGGCTTTCGCGGCTTCACCGTGTCCGGCTTTGGCGGGGGCGGTTCCCCGATGTCCTCCTCCCCGAGCCCGACTGCGTCGAGCAGCCGAGGGAATAGCCGCAGCGGAACGCTCGCGATCGGCGTGGACGAGCGCTCGAACAGCGTCGTCGTCTCCTGCTCCGAGGCGCTCTTCAAAGAGGTCAGCCTGCTGGTCGAGACACTCGACCAGGCCGCGAACGACACGCAACGCACGGTCAAGATCGTCACGGTGCGCAACTCGACGCCGAGCGCCGTCCAGGACGCGCTGAATGGCCTGATGGGAATCCAGCCGAGGACGACCCGCACGGGGACCGGCACGACCGATATGAACAGCCCGTTTCGCACGGGCTTCGGCGGCCCCGGCGGCTTCACGCCAGGCGGGTTCCCGTTCGGAGGCGGAGGGTTCCCGGGGGGAGGATCGCCGGGGGGAGACCAGAACTTCGGCGGACGCTCCGACGGTCGTTCGTTTGACCGCGGGATGTTCCCCCAGCCCGGCGGAAGTGGAAATTTCCGCGGCGGCAGGCGGAACCAATAACCAGTCATTGAGGAGCCGAGATGAGGCCCAAGATCCACGGATGGTTCGCGGGCGGCGTGCTCAGTGCCGCCGCGTGCCTCGGTAGCCTGGTCGCGAGCGAGCCGTTCGAGCGGTTCCGGGCGACCGGCGCCAACCCGCCGGCGAGCGCCGCTGATCGCCCGCCTGTCCATGCGCGGCCCGCCATCGGCACCCCCGGCTCCCCTCCCAGCCAGTTCGTTCGCCAGAACCAGCCCCCGCCCAGCGCAGCCCCTGTCCGGCCCCCGGCCACGCCGGGGAACGAATTGATGCAGCGACCGGCCCCGCCCGAAGAGGGGGAGGTCCCGTCCGTGCTCGGCACCGTGGACGTGCAGGGGCTGGACCAGCTCGGCGTTCTCATCCTGCGCGGCAGCCCGCAGGACATCGAGAACATGACCCGCATCATCGAGAAGATCCAGGAGATCTCGGAGGCCGTCGAGCCATTCGTGCGCGTCTTCCAGCTCCAGCGCGCGCCGGCCACTCAGGCGCGCGAGACGATCCTCCAGCTCTACGGCGGCGCCACCGGGCGCACGGCCGGCACGACGGGCGGCCCGGCGGCCGGCGCTGCGACCACCACCGTGCCGGGGACGACCACCGGGGCCACGACCCTGCAAGTCCCCGCGCTCAAGCGCTTCCAGATCGCGGCCGACGAGCGATCGAACACGCTGATCGTTCAGGCGAGCCCGCAGATGATGGAGGAGCTGGCAAAGCTCATCGAGCGGCTCGACGTCGACTCGGCGCCGACCGCCGCCGAGGTGAAAGTCTTCCATCTCAAGAACGCCGAGGCCACGGAGCTCGCGGACATTCTGAATCAGGCGATCCGCGGTAGCGCCGCGGGCACGACGACCGGGGCAGGCGCGCTGGGCGGCGCGGCAGCGGGCGGCGGCGTGACGACGGCGGGGGGGACATCCGCCCAAGCGATCGAGCTGGCCGGTCGTTCCGCCGTGCTTCGTTTCGTTCCGCCGGATGGGCCCGAGTTCCGCGCCATCGAATCCGGCATTTTGGACTCGGTCCGCATCACGCCGCAGATCCGGACAAACAGCATCGTGGTTTCCGCGCCGGCCTCGAGCATGGGTTTGCTCGCCGCCATCATCCAGGAGCTCGACCGCCCGCCAACGATCGTGGCATCGATCAAGGTCTTCCACCTGGAGAACTCCGACGCCAACAACCTGCGTAATACCCTGGCCGAGCTGTTTGACATTGAAACCACCACGGCGGCCGGCGGCGGCGCGGCGGGGGGCGGCTTCGGTGCCGGCGCCACGACCACCCAGTTCCAGCGTCCACTCGCCGTCTCCGAGGGGAACCAGCCCCCCGTCTCCATCCGGGTCTCGGTGGACAGCCGCACGAACAGCCTGATTGTGACCGGGCCGGAGGGCACCTTGCTCGCCGTCGAGGCCGTGATCAAGCGGCTCGACCTGGGCGACATCTACAACCGCAAGACCATGGTGTACCGCCTGAAGAACGCCCAGGCCTCGGACGTCGCCACGGCACTGACCTCGTTCTACACCACGAAGCGCACCGTCGAGGCCCAGACCGCCGCGGGCACGACGCTGCCGATTATCGGCGCCTACCAGCGCCTGGAGCAGGACGTCGTGGTGGTCGCATTGGACAATGCGCTGGCAGCATCCCTCACCACCGTGGCCAACCCAACGCCGACCGCCACGCCCGCGACCCAGGGCGTGAACAACCTGCTGCTCCTCAGCGCCACCGCGCGCTACTACGATGAAGTCATCAAGATGATCGAGCAGCTCGACGCGCCGCAGCCCCAAGTCATGATCCAGGTGATCATCGCCCAGCTCACGCTGAGCGACGGCTTCGAATTCGGCATCGAGTTCGGCGACCAGAGCAGCGTGCTCTTCAACCGCGGCATTTCCCAGACCGGGTCTGTGACGACCGCGGTGAGCCCGTCTGGGACAACGACGACCACAACCAGTAAGACAAGAACGTCAGGGGAAACGGGCGGGGCCTCGCCCAGCCTCAATCCGGGCTTCAACTTCAACTCGTCGCCGGTCCCGGCCTTGCCGAACTCGGCGCTCGCCAACCCGGGCCAGGTCGCCGGGCAGGGGCTGGCCAACTTCGCGCTCGGGCGTATCAGCACCCTGACGGATGCCGCGGGCGCCAGCGGGTTGTTGCTGGCGGCCAGCTCGCGGAACATCAGCGCGCTGCTGCGCACGCTCGAGATCAATGGCCACCTGGAGATCATCAGCCGGCCGCAAATCATGACGCTCGACGGCCGCACGGCGCAGGTGCTGGTGGGGGAGCAATTCCCGTACGTGGGAGCCGTCAACGTCACCACGAACGCGATCATTCCGACGGTGAGCTTCACGAACATCGGCATCAGCCTGAGCGTCAAGCCCAGCATCACCCCGGATGACCGGATCTACCTGGAGGTCGTGCCGACCATCTCGGAGCTCAAGCAGTTGGTGAATGTGCAGCAAACGAGCACGACGACGGGAACGCTGAACCAGCAGGCGCCGGACATCACGATTACTACAGCGAACACCGTGGTCGGCGTGAACGACGGCCAGACGATCGTGCTGGGCGGCATGATCCAGAAGCGGAACACCGGATTCGTTCGGAAAATCCCCTGGCTCGGCGATCTGCCGCACCTCGGATTCCTGTTCCGCTTTACTCAGGAGCAGGAGCAGAAGCAGGAGCTGCTGATCATCATGACGCCGCACATCGTCCGGACGCCCGCCGACTCGCAGCGGATCAAGGACCTGGAGCTGGCGCGAGTGAACTGGATCATGGACGACGCGTGCGAGTTGCACGAGGACTTTGGATTTGGCGGCGACGGCGCGGTCGAAATCATTGCCCCGCCGGCGGTCGCACCCGATACGACCGGCAGCGCGCCGCCTTTCGGCACGACGCCTCAGGCTGCGGAGCCGGCGGCTGTGCAGGCGGCGGCGGTTGTGCAGGCGGCGGCGGCCGTGCAGGCGCCGCCGGCCCCCGCCAGCGGCGCGCCGCAGCGGGTCGCCGCAGCGCCGGCCACCGCGCCCCGTCGTCGCCCGACTTTTGCCGAGAAGCTCGGCATCCGTCACAGGAGCGCGGAGGATGACACGCGGCGCTGAGCGGACGTTGCAGCCCGTCCCTAATCTAAGCAGGTCCGCAGAAGAACGTAGGCTGCCGATCGGGCGTACGTCAGGCTAGCCCGCATGATTCATTTACAGATTCAAGCCTGAAGCGCCAGCGAAGGAGCCCCACTGCCTTTCCTGCGCCTGCGCGTCTGGTTTGCACCGGGACAACGTGTCGACGTATGTCCAGCAACTGAATAAGCCGGGCTAGAGCCAGGCAAGGAAGCCCAATGAAGCACGGCCATCGTTCATTCTTCTGGACCACAGCTCTCATCGGGGCAGCGCTGGGCTGCGAATCGGCGGCGACACGCCCCACCCCCGCCGCCGCGCCGGTGGTCAGCGCCACGACGACGACCACGACCAACCCGGTCCGGGACATGGCAGTGCTATGGTCCGAGGCCGTTCTGGAAAATGGCAAGGTGCCGGTCGCCCAGGGCTTCGTGGCAAAGATCTATCTCTTCGCGCCCGGATCCCACGAGCCGGTCGCGGGGACAGGGAAGCTCACCATCACAGCCTACGATGAAACCGAGGGGAAGAAGCAAGGTACCGCGGAAGAGAAAGTCAAGCCGGATCGCATCTGGCAATTCGAGGGGTTGGAGCTGAACGCGCATCTTCAAAAGGATCTCATCGGCGCCTGCTACAGCGTCTGGCTGCCGTTCGGGCCGCCGTCCGGCAAGGAGAGACGCTGCACCCTGATCGCCTGCTTCAAGCCCGAGGCGGGGCCGGGGATCGCCAGCGACGCGTCGCTTGTCACCCTGCCGGGCGTTCCCACGCTCGCCGGTCCCGCGGCGGCCCCCATCGCGGACTCGGGCACGAAACCGGCCGGCATGTCCGCGGCACAGGCCATTGCCGCGACAACTCGCCGACCGTAGCGTCAGCTGCGAAGGCAGTCGAGCGGGTTCAGCCTGAAAGAGCGTACCCAGGGCGTTGCCCTGGGCTTGATAATGCCAGCCCTTCAGGCTGAAAGCATCGTTCGATGCTTTCGGTCATCCGTGACTCCTGCGAGAGACATCGGTCCCTTCGGACTCAACAAGTGTGGGATCGTCAGGCTTGCTAAAGGGGGGAGCAGCGGGCTCCGCATGAGATGAAGAGCGGTCCGCGACGGTCGCGCTGCGGAACATCGGCGTGCTATGGCTGCGAGCTGGTGTTCTTGGATACCACCAGCTCGTTGCGCACGTCGCGCACCCCCGGCTCGAGCAGCACCATCCGCTCGGCCAGCCTGCGGTTCTCAACGGTAGGAACGGTGCCCTGAAGGACCACCGTTTCCCCCTCCCAGGAGGCGGAGACACCGGTGGGAACAATGCTCGTGAGCGACGCGTGGATCGAAGCCTGGAGCTGCGGGTTGGAAGCGGGGGGCGCAGCAGGAACGGCGAAATCCAGCTGAGTAACATACTGCGCACGGTTGCGGTTCTGTGTGCGGTTGAGCTGAGAGCCGCTGGTCCCGAACCGTCCGGTGCCAGTCTGCCTGCCGATGGCGTTCAGCCCGGCGGCGCCCGTCGTAGTCGTACCTCGCCCCTGCGTGACTCTGCGTCCGGTTCGGGAATTCGCGCCGCCCTGGCCTGACGTGCTGGAACTCGCTCCGCCGGACCCAATGTTCATACCGGGAAGACTAAATGAGGTGCCATCGGCCCCGGACATGATGTCGAAAGTGCGGGAGGGACCGCTGCCGCCCGACGTATTCCCGAAGGAACTCGAGCCAGTCGAGCCCCCGGCGGACCCCCCGCCAGTGTTCCCCGTGTTGCCCGTGTTCCCGGTGCCCTGACCGCCGGATGCGGTGCCGCCGCCTTGCTGCATCTGAGCGTAGCATGCGGTCGTCAGGCCGGTCGCGAGCGTCCACGCCAGAACCACACCGCCTGGTATTCTCATGAGAAAGCCTCCGAATCGACCGACGGCCGCGCCGTCTTGCGGCCTATTGGCTCAGTATCTTCTCGACACGATCGCACGCCCGAAGCCACCGTTTTTCTCTTTTGCCCATTGTAACCGGACCGCAGGCAGGTCAACCATGCGTTGTGCGGCCCCGGCACGGTTTACGGCATTCCAGTTGCAGAGGGTGGTTGGGCAACCGACTCCTTCAGGGGAAACTCCAGGCCCATGCAGACCGCAACGGAATGGCGACGACCGATCGGCGCGGAGCCGCTCGACACAGGGGGCGTGCACTTTCGACTTTGGGCGCCCGATTGCCGGAGCGTATCGCTCGTGATCGAGGGAGGCGCGGGGCACAGGGCGGGGAACAGGCAGGAGAGCTATGCGCTGGCGGCAGAGGAGAGCGGCTATTTCTCCGGCGAGGTGCCGGCTGCCGCTGCGGGGACACTCTATCGCTTCCAGCTGGATCAGAAGCCCGAGCTCGTGCCGGACCCCGCCTCGCGCTTCCAGCCGAGGGGGCCCCACGGCCCGTCGCAGGTCGTCGATCCCCATGCTTTCCGCTGGAACGACCACGGCTGGCTCGGGGTGACACGGCATGGTCAGGTGCTCTACGAGATGCACATCGGCACGTTCACACCCGAGGGGACGTGGGAGGCGGCGGCGCGCGAGCTGACCGAGCTGGCCGCGACAGGGGTGACGGTGCTGGAAATCATGCCCGTCGCGGAATTCCCGGGCCGGTTCGGCTGGGGGTACGATGGCGTGGACCTGTTCGCGCCGAGCCACCTTTATGGCACACCGGACGACTTTCGCCGCTTCGTGGACCGCGCGCACGCCGCCGGCCTCGGCGTAATCCTGGACGTGGTTTACAACCACTTCGGCCCCGACGGCAATTACCTCAAGGAGCTGTCCGCGGACTACTTCACGGACCGGTACGAGAACGAGTGGGGTGAGGCGATTAACTTCGACGGCGATCACTCGGGCCCAGTTCGCGAGTTCTTCATAGCAAACGCCGGGTACTGGATCGAGGAGTTCCACCTGGACGGCCTGCGGCTCGATGCAACGCAGCAGATCTTCGATGGATCGGCCGAGCACATTCTGGCCGCGATCACGCGGCGCGTACGTGCCGCGGGCCGTACGCGATCCACCTTCCTTGTAGCCGAGAACGAGCCGCAGGAGGTGCGTCTAGTCCGACCACTCGGCGCAGGCGGCTACGGCCTCGACGCGCTCTGGAACGACGACTGGCACCACAGCGCCATGGTGGCGCTCACGGGGCAGGCCGAGGCGTACTACACGGACTATCTCGGCACGCCCCAGGAGTTCATCTCGGCGGCCAAGTGGGGCTACCTGTACCAGGGACAGCGTTACGCGTGGCAGAAGAAACGCCGCGGCACACCAGCGCTCGACATCGATCCGTCCGCCTTCGTCACTTTCCTGGAGAACCATGACCAGGTGGCGAACTCGGCGCAGGGCCAGCGCACGCACCAGCTCACGAGCCCCGGCCGCTACCGCGCCATGGCGGCGCTGATGTTGCTCGGGCCCGCCACTCCGATGCTGTTCCAGGGCCAGGAATTCGCGGCGTCCAGCCCGTTTCTTTACTTCGCGGATCACAAGCCGGAGCTGGGGCGACTGGTCCGCGAGGGCCGCCGCAAGTTCCTGGCGCAGTTCCCGAGCATTGCCGGCCCGGAAACCCAGGCGCAGCTGATCGACCCGGCCGACCCGGCCACCTTCGAGCGATGCAAGCTCGACCCGAGCGAGCGTCGCCGGCACGCGGCGGCTTGTGCGCTGCACCGCGATCTGCTCGAACTGCGGCGCAGCGACGCTGTTCTGCGCGCGCGCGGACGAGTGGACGGCGCCGTGCTCGCTGCCCAGTCGTTCGTGCTGCGGTTCTTCGGGGACGAAGCGGACGATCGGCTGCTCATCGTCAACTTCGGTCGCGACCTGCTGCGGGTGCCTGCCCCGGAGCCCCTGCTCGCGCCGCCGGATCATCGGCGCTGGGCGGTCCGGTGGTCGAGCGAGGAGACGCGATACGGCGGTGCGGGCAGAACCGAGTTCGAGACGGCAGACGGCTGGAAAATCCGCGGCGAGAGCGCGGCCTTCCTGGTGCCGGCGCCACGGGAGACGACGCATGCCGGTTGATCTGCTTCGTCGGATTCCGCCGCTGGTCGTGAGCGGCGACGAGCCGGAGCCGGTGCTGGTCAGGCGCGAGTGGCTGGTGACGAATGGGTTCGGTGGCTACGCCTCGGGCACGGTCGGGGGCGTCGCGACGCGCCGCTACCACGGCCTGCTCATCGCCGCGCTGCCCGCGCGCTTCGGCCGCATGGTCATGTTCAGCCACCTCTCCGAACAGATCCGGCTGCGCGACGGGACGACGATCCGCATGGGGGGCGAGGAGCGGGTGGGCGGGTCGCTCGACCTTGCCGGCGAGCGTTACCTCACCGAGTTCCGTCTCGAGCACGGCCTGCCCGTGTGGCGCTACGAGCTGCCGGGTATCACGTTCGAGAAGCACCTGCTGCTTCCGCACCAGCAGAATACCGTGCACATCACGTACCGGCTGATTTCGGGGGAAAGCGGCGTGCGGATCAAGCTACGCCCGTCCGTGCACTTCCGGGCCCACGAGGCGCCGGTCAGCGAGCCGCTCGCTCCCCGGTACACGCTGCTCGCGGTGGGTGACCACTACGAGCTCTCGGCGGGCGAGACCCTGCCGCCGCTCCGCCTCCGGGTATACGGCGAGCGCGCCGCATTCACGGTGGACGGCAAGAACATCCAGAACCTGCTCTACCGGGTGGAGGAGAGCCGAGGCTATGACGCCTGCGGCGATCTGTGGAGTCCCGGGTACTTCCGCGTCGATCTGACGCGGGAGTCGCCCGCCACGCTGGTCGCGTCTACCGAGCCGTGGGAGGTGATCGAGGCGCTCGAACCGGGGGAGGCGCTGCTCGGTGAGCGCGAGCGACGACAACGCCTGCTGGCCGCCGCACACCCCGCGGTGCAGTCGGGAACCGGGGCCGAGCTCGTGCTGGCCGCCGACCAGTTCATCATCACGCCGGCCGGCCGCGCCGAGGATGCGGCACGCGCACACGCTGCCGGCGACGAAATCCGCACGGTGATCGCCGGCTACCACTGGTTCACCGACTGGGGCCGCGACACGATGATCAGCCTCGAAGGGCTCACGTTGACCACCGGGCGGCACATCGAAGCCGGCTATATCCTGCGCACGTTCGCACACTATATCCACCACGGGCTCATCCCCAATCTGTTCCCCGAGGGCGAAAAGAAAGGGCTCTATCACACGGCGGACGCCACGCTGTGGTTCTTTCATGCCATCGGCCGGTATCTCGAGGCTAGCGGGGACCGCGAGACACTCCGCATGCTCATCCCCAAAATGATCGAGATTGTGGATTACCACCTGCGTGGCAGCGATTTCGGCATCGGCGTGGACCCGGCCGACGGCCTGCTGCGGCAGGGGCAAGAAGGCTACCAGCTCACCTGGATGGATGCGAAGGTCGGCGACTGGGTGGTGACTCCACGACGCGGCAAAGCGGTCGAGATCAACGCGCTGTGGTACAACGCGCTCCGGTTGCTCGAGCGATGGGTCGTCGCGGAGCAGGGTCCGGAGCAGGCGGCGCGGTTCGGCGAGCTGGCCGCACGGGCCCGCGAATCGTTCAACAAGCGATTCTGGTATTCCGAGGGCCCCTACCTCTACGACGTCGTGGACGGCGAACGCGGAGACGACCCCGCATGCCGTCCCAACCAGATCCTCGCGTTCTCGCTGGCTCATCCCGTGCTGGACCCGGAGCGATGGCCACGCGTACTCGAGGTCGTCCAGGAGCGACTGCTCACGCCGGTCGGCCTGCGATCTCTGGCGCCTTCGGATCCCGACTTCAAGGCGAAGTACTACGGGGATCTTCGCGCCCGCGACGCGGCGTACCACCAGGGGACCGTATGGGCGTGGCTGATCGGCCCTTTCATCGATGCCTGGCTCAAGGTGCACCCGGACGATCCGAGTCGCGCCCGGGGATTCCTGGAGGGCTTTGTGCCGCACCTGGACGAGGCCTGCGTCGGATCCATCAGCGAGATCTTCGACGCGGAGCAGCCGTTCACGCCACGCGGCTGCGTGGCCCAGGCGTGGAGCGTGGCCGAGGTGCTGCGGTCGTGGGCCAAGACGGCCGGCTAGCCGGACCGGAGCGCAGCCATCTCACGCGCCAGGTCGTCCAGGCGAGCTAGCAACTCTTTGTGGCGTGCCGTTTCCGGGGGCGGCTTTTTCCCGATGAAGCTGATCGTACCACCGGGCTCGAGCACCGCGCGCTCGATCTCCTCGAGCGACCCGAACCCCTGGCGGTGCGCCGCGATCTCGAGCTCGGAATGCGTGATCAGCTCCTTGCGCAGCCGGTCCAATCGGACACGGCCATTCTCGATCAGCACGTCCGGGTCCCCCTCGACGAGCCTTTCCAGCCGCTCGTGGCCGTAGAGAAAACGCACGACCACATAGTTCACGGCCAACAAAGTGGCCGCCCCGATAAGCCCGCCGGTGACCGAGTTGTCCTCGCCGATGATCGCGTTTTGCACGGTGTTCGAAAGCGTCATCAGGACGATCAAGTCAAAGGTGTTGAGCTGCGCGAG
>JBGPMX010000101.1:0-10346 GCA_041487215.1 Planctomycetia bacterium
AGGCACGCGCGCGATCCACGGTCCCTTGTTGCCCTCGCCCCACGCGGTTTGGGGCTCTAAGGCCGCGAACCGCGTGGGGAGAGGGGTTAGCGATGAGGGGCGTCGCGGACTCGGTGCATGCCTGCTGCTTTTCATGCTCACCGCGTCGGGCGGCGAGAGCCTCGCGCAGGCACCGCGCGGCACGCCGCCGCGCGCGGCGGCCCGGCCCGCGGCCAAGTCCTACCAGATCGACGTGCAGCTGCACGTACCGCCCGAGTTCGACAAGACGCAGGTCGTCGAGTGGGTGGGCGTGCTCCGTGCCGCCGGGGCCGCCAGCGCCAGCGAAGTCTCCCGCGCGCCTGAACCGCGTGGCAAGCGCGATGCACAAGAACCACCCGCGGTGCGATCGGCAGGACCGGGACGCGTCGTTGTCGACGCGGCAATCGGCAGCTCCGGGAACCTCCGCATCGGCAGCGAGGTGTTCCGGCCGAGCGACCAGGCGCGGCTGAAGGCCTTCATGAAGAAGCTGCGTGACGAAGGCCCGCCGGGCGCCGATCCTTCGGCTCCGCTCTGGGGCCTGGACCAGGCACAGTGGGACGCGCTCATCGAGGCGCTCCAGCCCGCCTCTCAGTTTGATCTCGCTGACAAACCGCTCGATGCCGTGCTCAAGGAGGTGTGCGAGCGGACCGGGCTGCGCGTTGAGTTCACGCCGGCCGCCGAACGAGCGGCGAAGCAGGCACGCGTCCGCGCGGTCACGGGCCGGGTCAGCCTGGGAGCCGCGCTAGCGTACGTCCTGGGCCTGAGCGGCCTGGCGTTCGAGCCGCGCCAGGACGCCGCCGGCGAGATCTCCCTGCGGGTCCTCACGGCCTCGGAAGCCAAGCGGCCCTGGCCGGTCGGGCTGGTCCCGGAACGGTTTCCCGGAACCATCGCCCCCAAGCTCATGACCACCGCGCGCTACCAGACGGACGACATGCCGCTGGCGCAAGTAATCTCGGGGCTCGCGCGGCAGCTCGACATGGAGCTGCTCGTCGACCGGGCGGCGCTGGCGGCGCGGAAGATCGATCCCGACGAGCTCCGCTCCACCGTGCAGATTCCAGGGGGCACGTTCGAAGCCGCCCTGCGCAAGACGCTGGCGCCGCTGGGGCTCCGGCACGAACTGCGCATCGACGATGCGAGCCGGCCGTTCTTGTGGATCACGCCGGCCGAGCCGACCAGCCCAACGCCGAAAAGGAAGCGATAGAGTCGTGCTCGTACTCCGTCCCTCTGCGATGGACACGTGACACCGTGTCATTCGAAGCGGAGCGAGGCACGAGCGCAGCGAAGGATCTTGATCCGGGGAACGCCATGTTCGAAGCCGACGCCGCCGTCAAGATGTTCCAGGAGCTGGGGGTCACGCACGTGATCTGGCTGCCCGACAGCGAGCTGGGTCGTTGGGACGAGCGGCTCCGGTCCGCCGCGCGCCCCAAGTTGGTGCGGGTCTGTCGCGAAGGGGAGGCGTTCGGCATCGCCGCCGGCGTCGCTCTTGGCGGCGGGCATCCCGTGGTCGTCATCCAGTGCACCGGTTTTTTTGAGGCCGGCGACGCGCTGCGCAACGTCGTGCACGATATGGCGCTGCCGATCTTCATCATCGTCGGTTACCGCGGTTTCTACACCGCGGCGAGCGGCCGCCGGGACACCGCGGCGACATTCATCGAGCCCATCGTCAGGGCATGGCAGCTGCCATACAAAGTGTTCGGCAAGGACGCGCCGATCGAGGAGTTGGCCGAGTTCTATCGCACGACGCAGGCGGATGGAAAGGCCGCGGCGGCCCTGCTGGCCGAGACACGCATGTGAGACGCTGAGGCTTCAGGGTTCAGGTGTCCGGAATCAGCTGTCAGGATTCAGGGTTCAGGGTCGGGAATCCGCTCCAGAAGGCAGAGCCGCCGTCATCCTGAGCCGGCGAGGAACGAGCAGCGAAGGATCTCGGTCGGACAGGGGAAGACGCGTGTCATCCTGAGCGGAGCGAGGCACGAGCGCACACTGTCATCCTGAGCGGAGCGAGGAACGAGCGGAGTGAAGGATCTGTGTGGCATGAGGATTTCCGGGTAGCCCGCCGCGAGTCCAACCACCCAAAGCGATGGGGACGCACATGAAGACCGCCGACGCGTTGACCGTGCTGGCCGAGCAGCGCCGGGACCAGGTCGTGATCGCGACGATGGGCGCGGAGCGCGAGTGGCTCCATCTTTCGCAGCACACGCGCGATTTCTTCTATGTCCCGTCGAGCATGGGGCAGGCGCCGACGCTGGGGCTGGGCCTGGCCCTGGCTCGCCCCGACCTGCGCGTGCTGGTGCTCAACGGCGACGGCTGCATGCTCATGAACCTGGGGTGCCTGGTCACGATCGCCGACCAGGCCCCGGCAAATTACGCGCTGGTGGTCTTCAGCAACGGAGTGTACGAGGTGACGGGTGCCCAGCCGCTGGCCGGCGCCGGACGCATCGATTTCTCGCTGCTGGCGCGCGACGCCGGATGGGGCCAGTCGCACCGCGCCACGGACATCGACGGCTGGAAGGCGATCCTGCCGGTAGTGCTGCACGGCACGGGGCCCGTCTTCACCGAGCTCGTGGTGCAGCCGGTTCGCGGCAGTGACGTCTCGCCGCGCGCGCCGTGCCCGATGCCGGATCAGCTCGCGCGCTTCGCGCACGCGATTGCACAACCATGAGGTAGCGGTCTCATGTCGCAGTCGAACACCCCTACGTGGGTCGAGGGCAAGACGATCGGCGAGGTGCTGCGCGCCACGGCGGCGCGCCAGCCCGATCGCCCGGCAATGTTCTTTCCCGATCGCAACTTCGCTGCCAGCTACGCCGAATTCGACCGGACCGTGAGCGACGCGGCGCGCGCTCTCATGGCTTGCGGCATCGCCAAGGGAGACCACGTGGCGATCTGGTCGACCAACCGCCCGGAATGGGTCATCACCCAGTTCGCCGCGGCCCGGATCGGCGCAGTGCTGGTCAACATCAACCCGGCGTACCGGGCCGCAGAGCTCGACTACGTGCTCCGGCAGTCGGATACGAAGCTTTTGGTCACCATCGACCGCTTCAAGAGCTCGGATTACGTGGCGATGATCGCCGAAGTTTGCCCCGAGCTGGCCGGTTCGGTCCCCGGTGCGCTGGCGAGCGCGAGCTTTCCACGCCTGCGCGGCGTGGCATACCTGGGCGATGCTCCACCGCCAGGGATGCTGGCCTGGCGCGAGCTCCTGGAACGCGGCCGGTCGCTGGGGGACGCCGAACTCGAGGCGCGGGCCGGCGCGCTCGCGCCGGGCGAGCCGATCAATATGCAGTACACCTCGGGCACGACCGGATTCCCCAAGGGGGCGATGCTCACGCACCGCAACCTGCTGCTCAACGCCTATTACACCGGCGAGTGCCAGCGGCTCACCGCGGACGATGGCGTCTGCATCCCCGTTCCGTTCTACCACTGCTTCGGCTGCGTGCTGGGCACGCTGTCCTGCGTCGTCCACGGGGCCACGATGATCGTTCCGGCGGACCACTTCGATCCGGCCAAGACGCTGGACGCGATCGAGCGCCACCGCGCCACGTCGCTCTTCGGCGTGCCGACGATGTTCATCGCCGAGCTCGAGCATCCCAGCTACGCCGGCCGCAACCTGAGCAGCCTGCGCACCGGCGTCATGGCGGGCAGCCCCTGCCCGATCGAGCTCATGCGCCGGGTGACGAGCGACATGGGCGCGCGCGAGCTGACCATCGCGTACGGCCTCACCGAGTTCTCGCCCGTGATCACACAGACCCGCACGGACGACCCGATTGAGAAGCGGGTGGAGACGGTCGGGCGGCCGCTTCCCGGGGTCGAGGTGAGGATCGTGGACCCGGCCGGCGGCGCCGCCCTGGCCGCGGGCGAGGCGGGCGAACTCTGCGCACGCG
This sequence comes from Planctomycetia bacterium, assembly GCA_041487215.1. Taxonomy (GTDB): domain Bacteria; phylum Planctomycetota; class Planctomycetia; order JALXBF01; family JBGPMX01; genus JBGPMX01. The sequence continues at coordinate 3,894 of JBGPMX010000101.1, forward strand.
GCCACGGCGTCATGCTGGGGTACTACAACCTGGCCGAGGCGACCGAGCGGGCGATCGATGGCGACGGCTGGCTGCACACCGGCGACCTGGCCGTCGCGACGTCCGACGGCTACTACAAGATCACCGGCCGGCTCAAGGACATGATCATCCGCGGCGGCGAAAACGTGTACCCGCGCGAGATCGAGGAGTTCCTGTACCGCCATCCGAAGATCGAGGAGGTGCAGGTCATCGGCATCCCGCACGCGGTGCTCGGCGAGGACGTTGCGGCGTGGATCAAGCTCAAGGCAGGCGAGCGCGCCAGCGCCGAGGAGATCCAGGAGTTCTGCCGCAGCAAGATCGCGCACTACAAGGTGCCGCGCCACATCCGATTCGTGGATGCGTTCCCGATGACCGTCACGGGCAAGATCCAGAAGTTCCGCATGCGCGAGCTCATGATCGAGGAGCTCGGCCTGGCGAACGCGGCCGCGATCCGGACCGCGTGACACCGGCGCGACCGGGCTGGCCCCTTGGAAGAGCCACCTCGCCGGGGTGGCACGCCGCTCGAGTCTTCGACGGGCGTGTTTTGCTGGTGCCCCGTCCCACTTGATTGGACGGGTGCCACGGACAGCGAGTGAAACGAGTCGGCCGTGATTGCGTGCCGGCGATCTCTCTGCGTCGTCCAGAGATCCTTCGTTGCGCTCGTACCTCGCTCCGCTCAGGATGACACGCTTCCACCGGTGTATCGAAGAGCGACGAGGGTACTTGGCCCACTCGCACGCCCTTCGCAAAGCCTCAGGGACGTGCCGCCCCGACGCTGCCACTCCGGCGGCCGCGCGAGCGACGAGCCGCCCACCTTGACCGGTTTGAGGGGGTCGTTAGACTATCCTTGTTCGCTGGTCTGCTGTTTCCCACTTGCCAGCGAACCGAGCGGAGGCTCGGCAATCTTCTCGCGTTCCATTCCCTACGAGGCCCAGGCCCATGATCAGCTCCCGGACAGGTCGAGCCCGCGTTCTCTTTGGTTTCCTGGTGATGGCAGCGCTCGGCTTCGCCGGCCCGATCATGCACGCCCAGGAGCGCCCGGCGCCGAATGCCCGGAACGGAGCTGCGCCAAGCAAGACCCTCCCGGCCGACCCGCAGGGTAAGCCCCAGGCAATCCACCTGCCGACCCCGTCCCCTACCGATCGCCAGGTAGCGGAGATGGTCGCCAAGACGCTCGAGCAGTACCACCTGACCCGCCACCGCATCGACGACGAGATGTCGCGCCGCACGTTCCGTACATTCTTCAAGGAGCTCGACCCGACCAAGGTGTACTTCGAGCAGCGCGATATCGACGAGTTCAAGAGGTACGACACCCAACTGGACGACCTGGTGCTCCAGGGGGATATGAGCTTTGCCTACGAGGTACTCAAGCGGTTCCTGGTCCGCGTGCGTGAGCGGCTGCCGCTGGTCGAGGAGCTGGTGAAGGCGGAGCACGACTTCACCCAGGACGAGTACCTCACCTCGGACTACGACAACATCGACTACGTGCGGACGCCCGAGGAGCTGCACGAACGCTGGCGCAAGAAGGTCAAGTACGACCTGCTCCTGCAGCGGCTTGCCAAGAAGCCGCTGCCCGCCGAAGAGCAGAAGGAGAAGGTGCTGAAGCGCTATCGCTACCTGCTGCACCGCATGGAGCAGACGGATTCCGACGAGCTGCTGGAGATGTACCTGAACGCGGTGGCGGGGAGCTACGACCCGCACTCGAGCTACATGTCGCCGACGACGCTCGAGGACTTCAACATCAGCATGCGGCTGCACCTGGACGGCATTGGCGCGCGGCTCAAGGCCGAGGACGGCTTCACGATTGTGGCCGAAGTGCTGCCGGGCGGCGCCGCCGACCGCGACGGCCGGCTCAAGGTCGAGGACAAGATCATCGGCGTCGCCCAGGGCGGCGACGGCGTCGTCGACGTGGTCGATATGAAACTCACCGACGTGGTCAAGCTGATCCGCGGCCCGCGCGATACCAAGGTCGAGCTCCGCGTGCTGCCGGCGGGCAAAACCGATCCCATCGACTACACGATGACGCGCGCCAAGATCTCGCTGACCGGCAGCGAGGCACGCGCCCAGGTCATCGACCAGGGCAAGAAGCCCGACGGCAAGCCGTACCGCATCGGCTACATCGACCTGCCGTCGTTCTACATGGACGTGGCCGAGGCGAACTCGGGCAAGGAGGACTACAAGAGCTGTACGCGCGACGTGCGCAAGCTGCTCCAGTCGTTTGAGAATGTCGACGCCGTGATGCTCGACCTGCGCAACAACGGTGGCGGCGCGCTTACCGAGGCCATCAACCTGGTCGGCCTGTTCATCGATCGTGGACCGGTCGTGCAGGTCAAGGAGCCGCGCCGCGGCGTCGACCACTACGACGTCGACGAGGCGGGCAACGGGTTTGTCTACCGCGGGCCGCTCGTCGTGCTCGTCAGCAAGCTGAGCGCCAGTGCGTCGGAGATCTTCGCCGGCGCCATCCAGGACTACGATCGCGGTCTGGTCGTCGGCGACCAATCCACGCACGGCAAAGGGACCGTGCAGACCGTGCTCGACGTCGGCCGGCAGCTGCATAAAAACCCGCAGCTCGGCGCGCTCAAGCTGACCATCCAGCAGTTCTACCGGGTCAACGGTGACAGCACCCAGAACCGCGGCGTGCTTTCCGACGTCGTGCTGCCGTCGATCTGGGATCACATGGAGGTCGGCGAGAGCCACCTGCCCAATGCGCTGCCGTTCGAGAAGGTCGACCCGGTCCCGTACCGCAATCTGGGCTGGGCGAACGCCGACCTCAAGAAGGAGCTGCAGGAGCTCTCCGACAAGCGCCGCGCGTCCGACTCGGAGTTCCGCAAGCTGGACGCGGATATCGAGCGGATCGAGGTACGCAAGCAACGCAAGTCCATCACACTCAACGAGGACAAACTGCGGCTGGAGATGAGCCGCAACGACAAGGCGGACGAGAACAACCCGGATTTCGACCAGCCGAAAAAGGCCAACGGACCGGTCTTCGAGCGCACGTTCTACTACAACGAGTGCCTTGCCGTCACCGAAGACTTCCTGCGTCTTGGCGCCGGCAGCCACGTTGTCTCCAAGTTCTGATTCCCCGCGGCGAATCCGGCCCCCTCTCCCGCTCATGGATCCGTGGGAGAGGGTGGGTGCCGGCCCTTTGCTCGTACCTCGCTCAGCGAGATCCTTCGCTTGGCTCGTTCCTCGCTTGGCTCAGGATGACAACCTGCCACTCACTGTGCCCTGTCCTGCGCATGATCTGTGAGCGCGGAGCGAGGGGACCGTAACCCGGGGGGAGTACCGGTTCATCCCTTCCGCGCTTTCGGATTCCGGCCCCCTCTCCCGCTCATGGATCCACGGGAGAGGGTTGGGGTGAGGGCCCTCTCACCGAGATTCTTCGCCTGCTCGTTCCTCGCTGGCTCAGGACGACAGCGCAGTCGCGTCGGGCGCCGGCGCCATAACACGCCCATCGCTTGAATAGCTGAGGCTCTGGGCGTGCCACCCTGCCATTCCCCCTACGTCAGAGATCCTTCGCTGCTCGTTCCTCGCTGACTCAGGATGACAAAACCGACGGACGACTTATGAATGACTGCCGACTGCGGACTGCCGACTGCCGACTGCGGACTGCCGACTGCGGACTGCCGACTGCGGACTGCCGACTGCGGCTGCCGACTGCTGACCTACTTCACGGACGCATGGGCGCCGGGCGTGCTAAAATAGATGCCATGTCCATCGCATCGCTGGTTCGGATCGGCGAGAAAGCGCTGCTCGTCTGGGACGTCTTCGACCCGTCGCCGCTCGGACACTACCGCCGCCTTTCCCGCCCCGTGGACGGCTGGCTCACGCGCGACGAGGAGTCCGAGCTCTTTCAGCTGGCGCGTGCGGTGCCGCGTGAGCAGGCGATCGTCGAGCTGGGCTCGTGGTTCGGCCGGTCGGCCATCCTGCTCGGCGGCGGCAGCCTGCGCGGCAAGCAGTCCCCTGTCTTTTCCGTGGATCTGTTTCGCGCGGCAGGCTGCGCCCGCGAACTGCTCGAGGACCGAGCGGGGGCCGCGGCCGAGGACTACTGGGATCAATTCCAGGCGCACATCCACGAGGCCGGGCTCGAGCGGGTCGTCACGGCGCTACGCGGCGACACCGCGGAGATCGGCGCGACCTGGAGCGGGCCGCCGGTCGCCCTGCTCTTCATCGACGCGGACCATTCGTACGAGGGGGTGCGGCGGGACTGGTCGCACTGGCGCGTCCGGCTCGCCCCGCACGCGGTCGTGGCGTTCCACGATTACGGCAACCCCGCGTACGAAGGAGTGGCGCGATTCGCGGACGAGCTCGCCGCGCGCGGGGCCTTCCGCAGCACACGCCGCCACGACAGCCTGCTGCTCGCCGAGGTGAGCAACCATGCCGCGGTGCCTTAGCGTCGTCATGCCGGTCTATAACGGCGCGCGGTTCCTGCGCGAGGCCATCGACAGCGTGCTGGACCAGACCGAGCGGGACTTCGAGCTCGTCGTGGTCGATGACGGATCGAGCGACGGTACCCCCGGCATTCTCGCCTCGTACGACGATCCACGGATCCGCGTCGTCCGCACCCCGCATGCGGGCCTGATCGCCGCGCTCAACACCGGCATGTCCCGTGCCGACAGCCGCTACATCGCCCGCATGGACGCGGACGACCGCTGCCATCCCGAACGGTTCGCCCGCCAGCTCGCCTGCTTCGGACGGGACCCAGACGTCGCGGTGGTGACATGCGCGTGCGAGCGGATCGATGCGGCGGGGCGGATTACGGGCCGGACGGCGGGGGGCGTGGCCGCCGACATGCTGCTCGAGCTGGCGGCGGGCAACGGCATCGTGCACGGCAGCGTCATGCTCCGCCGCGACGCATTGCCGCCGGGCGACGTGTACAGCCGCGCGCCCGAGGACTACGAGCTCTGGGTCCGTCTCGTGCGCGCCGGCGCCCGGTTTCACGCGGTGCCCGAACCACTCTACGCGTTTCGCACGCACCGCGCGCGGTATTCACTGGTGCACGCCGAAAGGCAGAGCCGGGCCATCACCGAAGTGCAGTGGCCGCTCGTCGAGGAGTGCTCGGCGACACGCGACCCGGCCCATTCGCGTGTGCGCAGCCGGCTCCTGCGCGGCTGGGGCACGGTCGGCGGAGCCGCCTACCGCAGCGGTCAAGCGGAGCGGGGCTGCGAGGCGGCCGGCCGATTTCGCCGCCTGGTCCCGGCGCGCCCGAACGACGAGATCATGAGCGCGATCTCCGACGGCGCCGAGGCTCTGATCTGGGGGGGCTGCCCCACGCACGAACGGCTTGCCCTGCGCTGGCTCGAACTCCGGCTCCGTCCACGGCGCTGGAGTTCGTACCGCAAGCTGATCGTCAGCCTGCTGCGGCCGGGGGGCGGAGCCTGAACGGGCAGCCGGCGCAGGGACAGAGAGTGCCGTTTGCGGATGACGCCGCCAAGCTCACGCGGCGCGCGCGAGACCCAGCAGCGCTTCGATGCGCGCGAGCAGCTTCGTCACCGAGAAAGGCTTATGCAGGATGCCGTCAGCGGCCAGGAACGACGCCATGCGGTCGCTCTGCCCGCGCCCGAGCGCAGTCAGGAAAAGCAGCTTCGGCACCGGCTTGACCAAGCGCAGCTTGGCGGCGACCAGGTAACCGCTCTGGTCGGGCAATTGAATGTCGAGTAGCACGATCTCGGGGCGCAGGCGGTACGCCTTGTCGATCGCTGCCTGCGCCGTTCCGGCCGTAGCCACCGTGTACCCCTCGCGACACAGCGCGAGTTCCAGCACGTCCTTGAGCAGGACGTCGTCTTCGACAAGCAGGATCTGTGGCCTGTTGTGTTCGTGATCGATCCGCATGGGGAGCACTCCTTGGTTCCACGCCTTCCGGCGGGCACCCGTCAACTTGCATAGCCGGCCGGGGAACTCTCGTATCACTTCCGACCGTGAATCCATGGGAATCCCTCCCCCCGTCATCGCCTGATATCCGAACCTCTTTGCTGGCGATCGGGAACCGTCTGGCGCGGGACGAATCGAGCTGCCGGCCCGTTGGCGGCGCAGGCGTTCGTTGATGGTTGGTGGGCGAGCTGTGCGTCAAACCGCAACCGTCTCGCAAAGCGGCTTCCGATGCCGCCGCGCGGGATGTTAGCAACTCCTTCCGTTTCGGCCTAGGGCATATCCTTTCCGTTCTATCGGCAAGAACCGGCCGCCAAATTGAGCAATTCACGTACCCCGTCCTGGGCCGATGAATCTGCGCACCCCGTTCTTATGCCGGGTTTGTGACGCGGATACCCCCCCTTGTCTCCCCCTTGGCAAGGGGGGGAAGGGGGGGTACCGGCTGCCCCGGGCGCCAAGGCTTCGTTCGGATTGCTGATCCAGATGGAACGCGTAGATCCGCTGGAACGTGCGAGTTTTTCATCAGCCCACCCCAGCGGTTCACCCGTTCCGCGCTTTCTGAATCCG